>NZ_JBHZPJ010000009.1:0-135203 GCF_042788075.1 Nocardioides sp. YIM B13467 | reverse complement strand
CGAGGGAGGTTTCGATGGCGGCCAGTTCTGCGTCGATCGCGTCGCCGGGGTTGGTGCCCCAGTGGTCGATCGAGCGGCCGAGACTCATCGCCATCCTCTCCTTCAAAGGTGTGCTGTGATGGGTCTGATTCTACGCCTCTAACCCCTCCCTGGCTATCTATTTCCCCAGGTCAAATATCGTTTTCGCGGTGAGTGAACGACCTCGCATCTGTGGATGGTAAGTGGCCCGAAGGGCCACCCTTCCGCCCCATCAACCTCACCTTTCCCAGGCAAGAGTCCGCTGCGCCACACCGGGGCCGCCGCCCCGATAGCCAGCCAAATCTTTTCTCGACGAGCCCCGGTGTCAAGGATCGCCGCAGGCGACCGGCGAAGCCGGCGGCCGAAGGCCGTCCTTTACTCCGGGGTTCGTCGAGAAGACCCTCCAAGAACGGGTCGGCGGCCCACCCCAACCACAAGTAACAGCAGCCCATAGGCCTCTCACAGCCGCACAAAACAACGATCACAGCCCCACCCCCAAACGTGGTCGCCATGACCCAACTCCTCGACCCACCAACGGCAACATCGCCGACGAAGACAAGAAGCTGGCGCCCAACCCCCGAGCGCACATCACTCATAATTCTGCTGACCCTGACAGCAGCGGCGTACCTATGGACGCTGTCCGAGTCCGGATACGCCAATCAGTACTACTCCGCCGCCGCACAAGCCGGCGGCGAGAGCTGGAAGGCGTGGTTCTTCGGGGCGCTCGACGCGAGCAGCTCGATCACGGTCGACAAGCCGCCGGCGTCGCTGTGGGTGATGGGCCTGTCCGTACGCCTCTTCGGGCTGTCCTCGTGGAGCATCCTGGTTCCGCAGGCGCTGATGGGCGTTGGGACGGTCGGGCTCGTCTTCGCCATCGTGAAGAAGGTCGCGCCGTGGCAGGCCGCGATCGCGGCGGGGGCGTTGACCGCGCTGACCCCGGCGGCGGCGCTGATGTTCCGGTTCAACAACCCGGACGCGCTGCTGCTCCTGCTGCTGGTCGGTGCCGGGTTCTCGACGCTGAAGGCGATCGAGACGGGCAAGGGCAGGTGGATGGTGCTGGCCGGTGCGCTGCTCGGCTTCGGGTTCCTGACCAAGATGCTGCAGGCGTTCCTGATCATCCCGGCGATCGCGGTGGTCTACCTGATCGCGGGCAAGGGCTCGTTCGGCAGGAGGGTGACCCATGGCATCGCCTGCTTCGTCGCCATGGTCGCGAGCGCCGGCTGGTACATCGCGATCGTCGAGCTCATCCCCGAGTCCTGGCGCCCCTACATCGACGGCTCGACCGGCAACTCGCTCCTCGAGCTGACCCTTGGGTACAACGGCGTGGGAAGGCTCAACGGCGGCGACTACGGCGGCCTCGGCAACGCGGGCTTCTCCAGCGCGGCCGGGGTCCTGCGGCTCTTCCAGGGCGTCTCCGGCGGGATGGTCTCCTGGCTGCTCCCGGCGGCACTGCTCCTCCTCGTCACCGGGCTCGTCGCGCTGCGCAAGGCTCCGCGCACGGACCTGACCCGTGCCACGCTGATGCTCAGCGGCGCAACGATGCTCGTCACCGGCCTGGTCTTCTCCTTCATGGAGGGCATCTACCACGACTACTACGTGGTCGCGCTGGCTCCGTGGATCGCGATCACCGCCGTCGTCGGCGCCGCCGTCCTATGGCGCAGTATGTGGCGTGACCGCGACAATCTCTTCGCCCGGATCACCCTGGCGGTCGCCATGGCAGGCAGCGCCATGTGGGGCTGGGTGCTCCTCGGGCAGTCGGGCGAGCAGCCGTACGACGCACTGCGCTGGCCCGTCCTGATCATCGGTCTCGGGGTCGCTGCCGCGTTCGTCTTCGCGGACAGGCTCACCCGCCGGGCCGCGACGGCGGTCCTCGCGGCGGCAGCCGTGACCGTGGGCCTCGGGCCCGCGGCGTACGCGATCCAGACGATCGGGACCGCCCACACCGGCTCGATCGTGACTGCCGGGCCGTACGAGGGCGGCGGCATGGGCGGGATGGGCGGCGGTCGCCCCGGAGGTGCCGGCGGCGGCCCCGGTCCTCAGACCCAGAACGGCACCCCACCGACCGGCCAGGCCCCGCAGATGCCCGGCATGCCCGGCGGCAGTCCCGGCGGGACCCGCGGCGGCGGAATGATGGGCGGCGGCGCGGTCGACGAGGAGCTCGCCGAGGCGGTGAGCACCAACGCCGGCAACTACACCTGGGTGGCCGCGACGATCGGCTCCCAGACCGCGGCCGGCCTCCAGCTGGAGACCGGCGAGGCCGTGATGGCGATCGGAGGCTTCAACGGCACCTCGAACAGCATCACGCTCGAGCAGTTCCAGGAATACGTCGCCAACGGCGAGATCCACTACTTCATCGCCGGCGGCGGCATGGGCGGCATGGGCGGCAGAGGAGGCGGCAGTGACGAGACCTCCAGCGCCTCCCAGATCAGCGCCTGGGTGGAGGAGAACTTCACCCAGACAACGATCGGCAGCTCAACGGTCTACGACCTGACCGAGGGGGCCGCATGACCGCGGACACGACACTCTCCAACGGCCTGTGGACGGTCGACGAGAAGCGGCTGCTGACCGCGATCGACCTGGTGATCCCGGTCCACAACGAGGAGAAGGGGCTGGAGGAGTCGGTACGCCACCTCGACGGCTACCTGCGCACCCTGCCCTACTCCACGACGATCACGATCGCCGACAACGCCAGCACCGACGGCACCTGGGAGATCGCGGAGCGGCTCGCGATCGAGATCACCCGGGTCCGCGCTATCCATCTGGACCAGAAGGGCCGGGGCCGGGCGCTCAAGGCGGCCTGGTCCACGTCACGAGCGGAGGTGGTCGGCTACATGGACGTCGACCTCTCCACGGACCTGCGGGCTCTGCCGCCCCTGCTCGCTCCGCTGCTCTCGGGCCACTCCGATGTCGCGATCGGGTCCCGGCTGGCTCGCGGGAGCCGGATCGAGCGGGGCCCGAAGCGGGACTTCCTGTCCAAGGGCTACAACCTGCTGCTGCGCGGGGTCCTCTCCGCGGAGTTCACCGACGCCCAGTGCCGGTTCAAGGCGATCCGCCGCGATGTCGCCGAGCAGCTGCTGCCGCTGGTCGAGGACGACAGCTGGTTCTTCGACACCGAGCTGCTCGTCCTCGCCTCCGAGGCCGGCCTGCGCATCCACGAGGTCCCGGTCGACTGGGTCGACGACCCGGACTCCAGGGTCGACATCGCCGCCACGGTCATGGAGGACCTGCACGGTGTGGCCCGTCTGATGAAAGGGCTGGTCTCCGGACGGATCGATCTTCGAGGCGTGGTCTCCTCGGGCTCGACAACCGTCACCAGCCCGAAGAGAGGGCTGCCCGAGCAGCTGATGAGGTTCGCCGCCGTCGGGGTGATGAGCACCCTGGCGTACGTCCTGCTCTACTCCCTGCTCCGGGTCACGGTCGACGCGCAGGTGGCCAACCTGGTGGCGCTGCTGGTGACGGCAGTCGCCAACACGGCGGCCAACCGTCGGCTGACCTTCGGGATCACCCGCCGGCAGGGCGCGGTGAAGCACCATGTGGCCGGCCTGATCGCCTTCGGCATCGGTCTCGCCCTCACCTCCGGGTCGCTCGCCGCGCTGGGCTGGGCCGCCCCGTACGCCTCCCACATGGCGGAGCTGACCGTCCTCGTCCTCGCCAACGCGACCGCGACGCTGCTGCGGTTCGTCATCCTCCGATGGGTGATGAAACCCACACGGGCGAACGACGCGGACACAGGTCATTCACAGGAACGGTGGGGGTGATGCACAGACACCGGTTGAAGCGTTGGGGTCCATGACAGCAACCCTCGATCCAGCAGCGAGCTCGGCGCCCGACGACGCTGGGGCTGCAGCCATCCGACCATGGCGCCCGACCACCGAACGGGCGTCCCTCCTCATCCTCCTCGCGCTGACCGCGCTCGGCTACCTGTGGACGCTCTCGGAGTCCGGCTACGCCAACCAGTTCTACTCCGCGGCCGCCCAGGCCGGCGGCGAGAGCTGGAAGGCCTGGTTCTTCGGCTCCCTCGACATCGGCAACGCGATCACCGTCGACAAGCCGCCCGCCTCGCTGTGGGCGATGGGCCTGTTCGTACGCCTCTTCGGGCTCTCCTCGTGGAGCATCCTGATCCCGCAGGCCCTGATGGGCGTGGCGACCGTGGGGCTGACCTTCGCGCTGGTGCGCAAGGTCGCTCCCTGGCCGGCGGCCATCGCCGCGGGTGCGCTGACCGCGCTGACCCCAGCGGCGGCTCTGATGTTCCGGTTCAACAACCCCGACGCGCTCCTGCTGTTGTTGCTGGTCGGAGCCGGGTTCTGCACGGTCAAGGCGATCGAGACCGGCAAGGCGCGGTGGCTGGTGTTGGCGGGCGCGCTGCTCGGCTTCGGGTTCCTGACCAAGATGCTGCAGGCGTTCCTGATCATCCCGGCGATCGCGGTCGTCTACCTGATCGCCGGGCCCGGATCGTTCCTGAAGCGGGTCCTCCACGGGGTCTACTGCCTCCTCGCGATGCTGCTCGCCGCCGGCTGGTGGGTCGCGATCGTCGAGCTGATGCCGGAGTCCGCACGGCCCTACATCGACGGCTCCCAGGGCAACTCGGTGCTCGAGCTCGCCTTCGGCTACAACGGCGTCGGCCGGATCAACGGCGGCGACTTCGGCGGCCTCGGCAACGCCGGGTTCGGGAGCGCCGCCGGGATCCTGCGCCTCTTCCAGGGCGTCTCCGGCGGGATGATCACCTGGCTCCTCCCGGCCGCACTCATCCTCCTCGTCGCCGCGCTGGTGTGGCTGCGGAAGGCACCGCGCACCGACCTCACTCGCGCCACCCTCCTCCTCGCCGGCGGATCGATGCTGGTCACCGGCCTGGTCTTCTCGTTCATGGGCGGCATCTACCACGACTACTACGTGGTCGCGCTGGCCCCGTGGATCGCCGCGACGGCCGCCGTCGGTGCCGCCGTGCTCTGGCGACACCGTGCGGGGCTCGCGGCGCGTCTCGTCCTCGCGGTCACGCTGGCGGTCAGTGCCGCCTGGGCCTGGGTGCTCCTCGGGCAGCCCGACCAGCAGCCGTACGCCACGCTGCGCTGGATCGTGCTGGTCCTCGGTCTCGTGGCCGCTGCCGGACTCGTCGTGGTCGAGCGGATCGAGCGGCTCGGCCGCTGGTCCGCGATGGCGGTGCTGGCCGGGGCGGCGGTGAGCGTGGGCATCGGCCCGGCGGCGTACGCGATCCAGACGGTCGGGACCCCACACGCCGGCTCCATCGTGACCGCCGGTCCCTTCAGTGGCGGTGGTCCCGGCAGCTTCGGTGGGCCCGGTGGGATGCGCGGTGGTCCCCTTCGTCCGCAGAACGGCGCCGGCCAGGCGATGCCGGCGATGCCCGGTGGCCCGAATGGTGGTCCCGGCCGCGGTCAAGGGCCCGAGATGATCCGTCTCGGAGCCGGCGGTGGGATGTTCGGCGGCGAGGAGATCAGCGACGAGCTGGCTGAGGCGCTCCGTACGAATGCCGGTGACTACCGCTGGGCGGCCGCGACGACCAGCTCCACGAGTGCGGCGAGCTACCAGCTCGGGTCCGGTGAGTCGGTGATGTCGATCGGCGGCTTCAACGGCAGCGCCCCGAGCATCACGCTGAAGCAGTTCCAGGAGTACGTCGCCGACGGCGAGATCCACTTCTACCTCGCCGGCGGTGGACCCGGTGGCAGAGGCGGCATGGTCGCGTTCGAGATGCCGGCGGGCATGGAGCTCCCGGGCAACGGCCAGATGCCCGGTGGCGGCCCCCAGTCGTCGGCGTCGACCGAGATCAGCACCTGGGTCGAGGAGAACTTCACCTCGACCGACATCGACGGCACCACCGTCTACGACCTCACCCAGCCGAAGGCGGGCTGATGAGGACGAGCGAGAGCCCGACGCCGGGCAGCACGACACCGACGCAGGTGAAGACCGCGGTCGACCTGGTGATCCCGGTCCACAACGAGGAGCAGAGTCTGGAGGGGTCGGTCCGCCGGCTCGACGACTATCTCCGGCACCTGCCGTACTCCGCCACGATCACGATTGCCGACAACGCCAGCACCGACGGCACCTGGGAGATTGCCCAAAGGCTGGAGGCCGAGCTCCCTCGCGTCCGCGCGGTCCACCTGGACGAGAAGGGCCGCGGCCGAGCGCTCAAGGCGTCCTGGTCGTCCTCGGAGGCGCAGGTTGTCGGCTACATGGACGTGGACCTGTCCACCGACCTGGCGGCGCTCCCGCCACTGCTCGCCCCGCTCCTGTCCGGCCACTCCGACCTCTCGATCGGCACCCGGCTGGCCCGCGGGAGCCGGATCGAGCGGGGCCCGAAGCGCGACTTCCTGTCCAAGGGCTACAACCTGCTGCTGCGCGGGGTCCTCTCCGCGGAGTTCACCGACGCCCAGTGCGGGTTCAAGGCGATCCGCCGCGATGTCGCCGAGAAGCTGCTCCCGCTGGTCGAGGACGACAGCTGGTTCTTCGACACCGAGCTGCTCGTCCTCGCCTCCGAGGCCGGCCTGCGCGTGCACGAGGTGCCGGTGGACTGGGTCGACGACCCCGACTCGCGCGTCGACATCATCAAGACAGTCAAGGAGGATCTCGGCGGGATCCGCCGGCTGCTGTTCGGGCTGGTCAGCGGCCAGATCGACCTCAGCGGCGTACGTCCTCCCGGGTCCGTGCGAAGCCCGAGCCTGGCGGCTCAGGTGATCCGGTTCGGGGCCATCGGGGTGATGAGCACGCTGGCGTACCTGCTCCTCTACGTCCTCCTCCGCACCGCCGTCGGAGCGCAGGCGGCGAACCTGATCGCGCTCCTGGTGACCGCGGTCGCCAACACTGCGGCCAACCGCCGGCTGACCTTCGGCATCACCGTTCGGCAGGGCGCGGTGAAGCATCATGTCGCCGGGTTGGCCGCCTTCGGCGTGGGACTGACCCTGACCTCGGGATCGCTCGCGCTCCTCCACCTGGCCGCGCCGACACCCGCGCGAGCCATCGAGATCGTCGTGCTCGTGGCCGCCAACGCCGCGGCCACGCTGATCCGCTTCATCGCCCTCAGGTGGGTGATGAGTCCGCGCTCGTGAGCCGCTGGGTGCCGATGACGCGGAGGAGCTCGAGCTTCTCCGCGGCATCGGTGCCCTCGGCCGGGAAGTACGCGAGCAGCTTCACGTCGGCCTCCTCGGTGAGCAGGACCTCGCAACGTACGGCGACCGGGCCGACCTCCGGATGGATGAACGTCTTCAGGTCGGCACGCCGCACGCCGACCTGGTGGCGCTCCCACAGCCCGCGAAACTCCTCGCTCGCGGCGAGGAGGTCGTGCACCAGCGAGGTGATGTCGGAGTCGCCGGCCCGCCGGGCGTACGTCGCCCGCAGATCCATCACATGGCTCGCCGACATCCGATCCCAGTCCTCCCGCGGCGCCGGCCGGCGGTCGGGCTCCGTGAACCAGCGCCACATCAGGTTGCGGCCCCGGCCGGGCCCGTCGGGCAGCGGCGGCAGCAGCGTGGTGGCGAGCGGGTTGAGCCAGGCCATCTCGCCGGTGTCGGCGCAGATCACGACGGGGATGTCGGTCAGCCGCCGGGCGAGGGCGATCAGTCCGGGACGTACGTAGTGGCCCGCCCGCCGTGGAGGCGGCGTCATCCCAGCGAGGTAGAAGACGTGGTCGCGCTCGTCGAGATCGCACTGCAGCGCTCGCGCGATCGCCGAGAGCACCGACTCCGACGGCGCCGACCCGCGCGCCTGCTCCAGCCGCGTGTAGTGGTCGGTCGAGACCCCGGCGAGCGAGGCGACCTCCTCCCGACGAAGCCCGGGCGTACGCCGCCGCAGCCCCTCCGGGAGGCCGACATCGGAGGGCCGGAGCAGCTCCCGGCGACGGCGGAGGAAGTCTGCGAGCTCGCGGCGGTCGGTCACGCTCCTCATCCTCCGTCGGCGGTGCCCGGTTATCCAGGGACGGCTCGTCCCTGGATGTGCTGTGCCTGCCGGGGCGCGCCGGAGCGCCGCAGGCTGGACGGCATGACGACATTCAAAAGCCGACAGCTCGGCAAGAACGGTCCCACGGTCACCTCCCCCGCGCTGGGCGGGATGAGCCTCTCCGGCGCCTACGGCCAAGTCGACGACGAGGAGGGCGTACGCGTCATCCACGCCTACCTCGACGCCGGTGGCACCCTGATCGACACCGGCGACTTCTACGGCGCCGGCCACAACGAGATGCTGATCGCCCGGGCGCTGCGCGAGCGTGACCGCGACGACGCGGTGCTCTCGGTGAAGTTCGGCGCCCTGCTCACCCCGGTCGGGATGCCGGCCGGCTTCGACGGCCGGCCCGAGGCGGTCAGGTCCTCGCTGACCTACTCCCTCCAGCGGCTCGGCACCGACCACGTCGACATCTACCGCCCCGCACGTCTCGACCCGAAGGTGCCGATCGAGGAGACCGTGGGCGCGGTCCACGAGCTCGTGGAGGCGGGATACGTACGCCACATCGGGCTCAGCGAGGTCAGTGCCGACACGATCCGGCGCGCTGCCGCGGTGGCCCCGATCAGCGACCTGCAGATCGAGTACTCCCTGCTCAGCAGGGGGATCGAGACCAACGGCATCCTCGACACCTGTCGCGAGCTGGGCATCGGCATCACCGCGTACAGCGTCCTCGGCCGCGGCCTGATCGGTGGTAGCGGCACCGTCGGCGGCTCGCTCGCCCACATGCCGCGCTTCCAGGGTGACAACCTCGACCACAACCGCGCGCTGCTCACCACCCTGGAGGAGATCGCCGCTGCCAAGGGCGTCACCCTCGCCCAGCTCGCGATCGCCTGGGTCGCCTCCCGCGGCGAGCACATCGTCCCCGTCATCGGCTCCCGCCGAGTCAGCCAGGTCGAGTCGATGGCAGGTGCGAACGAGGTCACCCTCGACGACGTCGATCTCGCTCGCATCGACGCCGCTGTGCCCGTCGGCGCCGCCCGTGGTGACCGCTACCCCTCCCAGTTCATGGCGCACCTCGACAGCGAGCTGTGAGGACGTGAGGAAGACCACAGGTATTGGACCGATACAACCGGACAACCCTGGTGTCCACCTGCTGATCTGCCCTACCGTTACCGGCCAGTAACCAGCACGGTGGGGTTCCGGACCCCCGCCGGTCATTAATCGGTCACGCGCTGATCGGCTGACCGGGATCCCACCATGCTGGAGACTGAAGACACTGCGCAGCTAGACCCAAGGAGTCGAGGATGCTCATCGGAGTGACCCGAGAGACGAAGCCCGGGGAGACCCGGGTAGCGGCCACCCCCGCGACCGTCAAACAATTGACCGGTCTGGGCTATGACGTCGTCATCGAGGGTGGAGCCGGAGAGGCGTCCAGCTTCAAGGACGAGGCGTACGCCGAGGCCGGCGCCCGCATCGGCACGGCCGCCGACGCGTGGGGTGCCGACCTGGTCTTCCGGGTCAACGCGCCTTCCGTCGGCGAGGTAGAGCTGCTGAAGAGCGGCGCCACCCTGGTCGCCCCGCTGGCGCCGGCGCAGAGCAGCGAGCTCCTCGATGCCCTGGCCGCCCGCAAGGTCGACGCCTTCGCGATGGACGCCGTGCCGCGCATCTCGCGGGCACAGTCCATGGACATCCTCTCCAGCCAGGCCAACATCGCGGGCTACCGCGCCGTGGTCGAGGCGGCCCACCACTTCGGCCGCTTCTTCACCGGCCAGGTGACCGCGGCGGGCAAGGTGCCGCCGGCGAAGGTGCTCGTGGCCGGTGCCGGTGTGGCCGGTCTGGCTGCGATCGGTGCGGCGAGCTCGCTGGGTGCCATCGTGCGCGCCACCGACCCTCGCCCGGAGGTCGCCGACCAGGTCAAGTCGCTCGGCGGTGAATACCTGAAGGTCGAGGTCGAGGTCGAGAAGTCGACCGACGGCTACGCCAAGGCGACCTCGGAGGCCTACGACCAGCGCGCCGCGGAGATCTACTCCGAGCAGGCCGAGGACGTCGACATCATCGTGACGACCGCGCTGATCCCGGGGCGCCCGGCGCCGAAGCTGATCACAGCGGCCGACGTGGCGCGCATGAAGTCCGGCTCGGTCATCGTCGACATGGCGGCCGCGATGGGCGGCAACGTCGAGGGCACGGTCAAGGACGAGGTCGTCACCACGCCCAACGGCGTCACGATCATCGGCTACACCGACCTGCCGGCGCGCCTTCCCGCGCAGTCCAGCCAGCTCTACGGCACCAACCTGGTGAACCTGATGAAGCTGGTGACACCGGAGAAGGACGGCGTACTCGCCCTCGATCTCGAGGACCAGGTCCAGCGCGGTCTGACCGTCGTGCACGACGGCGGCGTGCTGTGGCCGCCCCCGCCGGTGCAGGTCTCCGCGGCTCCGGCCGCGGTCGCCCCCGCCGAGGTGGCTGTGAAGGAGGAGAAGAAGCCGCTCTCCGCCTCCGCCAAGCTCGCCCTGGTCGGCACCGGTGCGCTCGCTCTCTTCCTGCTCAACGCGGTCGCTCCGGCCGAGATCACCCGGCACTTCACGGTGCTGACGCTGTCGGTGGTGATCGGGTTCTACGTGATCGGCCATGTACACCACGCGCTGCACACCCCGCTGATGTCGGTGACCAACGCGATCTCCGGCATCGTCGTCGTGGGTGCCCTGCTGCAGCTCACGGTCGCTGACAACGTGGTGCTCGTGCTCGCGGGCATCGCCACGCTGCTGGCGAGCATCAACATCTTCGGTGGCTTCGCCGTGACCCGCCGCATGCTCTCGATGTTCCGGAAGGCCTGATCATGGATATCTTCTCGATCGCTGGTGCGGCCTACCTCGTCGCCGCCCTCCTCTTCATCCTGTCGCTGGCAGGGCTGTCCAAGCACGAGACCGCCTCGCAGGGCTGGCTCTACGGCGTCGCCGGCATGGCGCTGGCGCTGGTCGCGACCGTCATCCAGGTCGTCGACGGCGGCACCACCACCGCGGTGATCGTCCTGGTCGCCGCGGTCGCCGTCGGCGCGGTCATCGGCCTGTGGCGCGCCAAGGTCGTCGAGATGACCGGCATGCCCGAGCTGATCGCGCTGCTGCACTCCTTCGTGGGTCTGGCCGCCGTCCTGATCGGCTGGAACGGCCACCTCGAGGCCGCCGCCGGCCACATCCACGGCGGCGCCATCCACTCGGCCGAGGTCTTCATCGGTGTCTTCATCGGTGCGGTCACCTTCACCGGTTCTATCGTCGCCTTCCTCAAGCTCTCGGCTCGGATGAAGTCGGCCCCGCTGATGCTGCCGGGCAAGAACGTCATCAACATCGGCGCCCTGGTCGTCTTCGTGATCCTGACGGTCGTCTACGTCATCAACCCGACGCTCCCGCTGCTGATCGCCGTCACCGTCGTGGCGCTGGCGCTCGGCTGGCACCTGGTCGCCTCCATCGGTGGCGGTGACATGCCGGTCGTGGTCTCGATGCTCAACAGCTACTCCGGATGGGCCGCGGCCGCCTCCGGCTTCCTGCTGGGCAACGACCTGCTGATCGTCACCGGCGCCCTGGTCGGGTCCTCCGGTGCGTACCTCTCCTACATCATGTGCAAGGCGATGAACCGCTCGTTCATCTCGGTGATCGCCGGTGGCTTCGGCATCGAAGCCGGGCCTGCCGGTGACGTCGACTACGGCGAGCACCGCGAGATCAATGCCGAGGACACCGCGGATCTCCTCGCCGGCGCCTCCTCCGTCGTGATCACCCCGGGCTACGGCATGGCCGTCGCCCAGGCGCAGTACCCGGTCGCCGAGCTCACCCGCATCCTGCGGGAGCGTGGCGTGGACGTTCGCTTCGGCATCCACCCCGTCGCCGGCCGTCTCCCGGGCCACATGAACGTGCTGCTGGCCGAGGCCAAGGTGCCCTACGACATCGTCCTGGAGATGGACGAGGTCAACGACGACCTGGCCGAGACTGACGTCGTCCTGGTCATCGGTGCCAACGACACCGTGAACCCGGCCGCCGCCGAGGACCCCACCAGCCCGATCGCCGGCATGCCCGTCCTGCGGGTCTGGGAGGCCAAGAACGTGGTCGTCTTCAAGCGGTCGATGGCCGCGGGCTATGCCGGTGTGCAGAACCCGCTCTTCTTCCGGGAGAACTCGCAGATGCTCTTCGGCGACGCCAAGACCAGGGTCGACGAGATCGTCGGTGCGCTGCTCCGGGTGCCTGCCTGACCTGGATAAATAACACCTGACCAGCGGAAACGTGACGCAAGTCTCGCCTTGGTGAATTCTGCACGGCTCGGGCACGACACCCAGAATGAGTGTCGTGTCCGAGCCGTTTACAGACTCCCTCGAGTCGATCCGTGTCCCCCATACGTTGCTGGAGGACACGCTCGGCTACGTGACCAGCATCGTGGTGACCTCGCTGGGGCTCTACCTGATCCAGTCGGTCGGAGCGGTCACCGGCGGCACCGCCGGACTGAGCCTGCTGGTGAGCTACTGGACCGGGCTGCCGTTCGAGGTTCTGTTCGTCCTGGTCAACCTGCCCTTCTTCGGGCTCGCGCTCTCCAAGAAGGGCATCGGGTTCACCCTCCGGTCGCTGGGCTGCGTCATCGCGGTCTCGGCGATGACCCGGGTCCACGCCGACCTGCTTCCGCTCGACGGCCTCGACACCGTCTACGGGGTCGTGGCCGGCAACCTGCTCGTCGGCCTCGGGCTCCTGGTGATCTTCCGCCACGGTGCCTCGCTGGGCGGGTTCAACGTGCTCGCCCTGCTCCTGCAGGAGCGGCTCAACCTCCGGGCCGGGTACGTCCAGATGGGCCTCGACGTCAGCGTCATCCTCCTCGCGCTCTTCGTCGTCTCGCCCGCGACCGTACTCCTCTCCGCCCTTGGCGCGGTTGTCCTCAACATCATCCTGGCCTTCAACCACCGGCCCGGCCGGTACCTCGCCTGACGTCGTCCTTAGACGTTTGTCTTCCAAGTCGGTAGACATTGCAGAATAGAGGCATGACTGCCGCGAAGCGCGCGCCCCGGGCCGGCGCCGAGGACCTGACCGAGCACCTGCGTGACCGCTGGTCGGTGAGTGTCTTCGACCCGGCCCACGAGCTCTCCGACGCCGAGATCAGGCTGCTCCTCGAGGCGGCCCGGTGGGCGCCGAGCGCGGGCAACAGCCAACCGTGGTCGTTCCTGGTCCTGCCTCGAGGATCGGCCGGGCACCAGACGTTCGTGAGCCACCTCTCGCGAGGCAACTCCGGCTGGGTGCCGCGGGCATCGGCGGTGTTCGTCGCGATCTCCCAGGTCGGGGTGGGCCCGGACGGCAACGGTCCGAAGTGGTCGGACTACTCCCACTACGACCTCGGTCAGGCGGCCGCGCATCTCACGGTCCAGGCCGCCTCCCTCGGCCTCTCCTCACACCAGTTCGCCGGGTTCGACCACGATGCCGTGGCGGCGGCCTTCGGCGTACCGGACTGGTGGAAGGTGATGACCGGGATCGCGGTCGGCCGACACGGCGACCCCGCGCAGGTCGACCCGCGCGACGCGGAGCGCGAGGAGCGCGAGCGCGTCCGGCGGCCGCTCGAGGAGATCGCCTTCGCCGACAAATGGGGCACTCCCTGGGCTTGATGCGCTGGGGCGTGCGTCCCAGAAGGCCTTAAAAGGAACGTACCCGTCGGGGCATCGGTCTAAGGTTCCTGGGTGGAGAACGGTCAGGGAGCAGGTCGACTCCGGCGCGTCGTGGCAGGTGTATTCGTGCTGGGGGTGCTGGGTGCTGGGCTGGTGACGACCGCGCCGGCGGCCGTCGCGGCGCCCAACGACGGAGTCGGCGAGTCCTCGCGCACCCGCTACGTGCTCGACGAGAAGGCCAAGACCGTCAAGGTGAAGGCCGAGGTCACGGTCACCAACCAGCAGCCGAGCACAGCCACGACCTACTACTTCCTGACCGGTCACGCGACCCCGATCCCAGCCGGGGCGACGAAGGTCAGGGCGACCAGCAACGGCGCGAACCTGCCAGTGAGCACCGAGAAGATCAAAGACACCGGTCTCGCGGTGGTGACCGTGTCCTTCCCGAACCTCTACTACGGCAAGTCGCGCACGATCACCTGGACGTACGAGCTGAAGGGCGCCCCGATCCGGGCGAAGAAGAACCACACCCGGATCGGCGAGGGATACGCAGTCTTCCCCGTGATCGGCCTCGGTGACGACGGACAGGTGACCGTCGACGTCGTGCTGCCGAAGTCGATGACGTTCACCGCCTCCTCGGGCGACTTCAGCAAGCGCACCAAGGGCAGGACGACGACCTGGCACTCCGAGGGCGACTTCGTCGACGCCGGTGTCTCCGCCCGCGACCCGAAGGCCTTCGACGAGAAGAAGATCAAGGTCGGCGACACCAAGCTGTCGCTGCAGAGCTTTCCCAAGGACAAGGAGTGGATCGACTTCGCCGAGAAGCGGGTCACCGAGGGCATGCCGGTGCTGGAGAAGCTGACCGGAAACGAGTGGCCCGGTGGGCTGGAGACGATTCGGGAGGACGGCTCGGCGGAGGCTGTCGGCTACGCCTGGTTCGACTCCGACGCCGACGAGATCGTCGTCTCCGAGGACCTGGACACGGCGATCCTCTACCACGAGATGACCCACGCCTGGATCAACCCCGACATCGTCGAGGGCCGCTGGCTGAGCGAGGGCCTGACCGAGCTCGTCGCCCAGCACGCGACGGAGAAGGTCGGCGCCAAGGGGCAGAAGTACGGCAAGGTGAAGCGTCGCAGCAAGGCCGCGTTCCCCCTCCTGACCTGGGATGCCGCCGGCTGGAGCCAGGAGAAGGACGCGTACGGCTACCCGGCTGCCTACACAGCTGTCTCGGCCATGCTCGCGGACCTCTCCGACGAGGAGCTGACCAACGTGGTCGACGACGTCTACGACGGCCGCAGCGGTTACGACGCCGCCGATGACGAGATCACCAGCGGCCCGGTCGACTGGCGCCTCTTCCTCGACATCGTGCAGAGGTACGACACCGATGCCTCCCCGGAGAAGCCGCTGAAGAACTGGGTGCTCACCCGCGCCGAGGCCAAGCAGCTCGAGCCGAGGGCCGAGGCCCGCAAGACGTACGCCGAGATCGACCGCGCCAACGGCGAGTGGCAGCCGCCGCTGGGTCTCCGCGACGTCATGGCCGAGTGGAGCTTCGAGGACGTGGACGGTGTCGTCGGCCTGATCGGAGAGGCGAACGCCGATGCCGCTGCGGTCCAGGAGGCGGCCGAGAAGGCCGATCTGCCTGTGCCGGCCGCGGCGAAGGAGGCCTACGAGGGCGCCAACGAGGACGACCGGTATCGCGAGCTAGCCACCACGCTGCCCCGCACCGCCGAGGTGATCACCGAGGTCGGTGAGGCGACCGCCGACGTCGAGGGCATGCAGAACCCGCTGACCGAGCTCGGTGAGCTGGTGCTGTTCCTCGACGTGGGCGCGGCCAGTGCGCGAGCCGACCTGAACAACGGCTATCTCGAGGATGCCTCGGCCACCGCTGCCGGGGTACGCGCCCGGGCCGACTGGGCACTGGTCGTCGGACTGGTCGCGCTGCTGGTGCTTGCCTGCGCGGCGTACGCGGCGTACCGGGTGTTCTGGAACCCGTCGGCGCGACGCCGGCGGGCCGAGCGCAGGGCCTTCCTCGTGGAGGCGAAGAGGACGAGGAAGGCGGGGGCTCCGTGGGATTCTCGACCTGCCTGGCCGCCGATGCCGACCATGCCGCCAATGCCGCCGGCGCAGCCGCCGCCCGGACCGACCGGGCCGCCGTCAGTCGGTGGCGAGCTCTTCGGCGTACAGCGCGGCCCCGACGGCCCCCGCGGTGTTGAGCAGCTTCGCCGGGATGATCTCGGTGTCCAGGTCGAGCAGCGGCAGGAATTCCGCCGCCTCCTTCGAGACCCCTCCGCCGACCAGGAATAGGTCGGGGGAGAAGAGCATCTCCAGGTGCTGGTAGTACCTCTGCAGCCGCTTGGCCCAGTGCTTCCAGGAGAGGTCCTCGCGCTTGCGGGCGATGTTGGAGGCGCGGGTCTCGGCGTCGTGGCCGTCGAGCTCGAGGTGACCGAGCTCGGAGTTGGGCACGAGCACGCCGTCGTAGAGGAGCGCCGAGCCGATGCCGGTGCCGAGCGTGGTCATGATGACCAGCCCGCGGCGACCCTTCGCGGCGCCGTAGCGGACCTCGGCCAGGCCGGCGGCGTCGGCGTCGTTGACCACGTGCACGTCCCGGCCGGTGGCCGCGGTGAAGATCGCGTCCGCGTCGGCCCCGATCCAGGACTTGTCGATGTTGGCCGCGGAGTGGACCACCCCGTGGCGTACGACGCCGGGGACGGTCACGCCGACCTTGCCGTCGTAGTCCGGGAACTGGGAGAGCAGGTCCACGAAGATCTCGGCGATGGCGTCGGGGGTGGAGCGTTCGGGTGTCGGGATGCGTACGCGTTCCTCGGCGAACTCGCCGGTCGCGAGATCGATCGGGGCACCCTTGATGCCCGTGCCGCCGAAGTCGATGCCGAAGGGCAGGCTCGTCGTCATGAGCCCATCCTATTTACAAGCACCGACGTGACGTACGACACTTGACAGATCATCCTGATTTGTCAAAGGGGCCAACGATGGAGATCGCCAACAGCACAGTGCCCGACGGCTCGACCGAACAGTGGCGCGACAAGAAGCGCTATCTGTGGTTGCTCGGCCTGGTGGTGCCGCTCCTCGGGTTCATCGCGATCAGCGGCTGGCATCTCACCGACATCAGCGCGTTCCTGTGGACCGGACCGATCATCATCCTGATCGTGGTCCCGGTCATCGACCTGTTCGCGGGGCTCGACAAGTCCAACCCGCCCGACGACATGATCGAGGCGCTGGAGAACGACAGGTACTACCGCTGGATCGTCTACTCGTACCTCCCGCTGCAGTACGCCGTCTTCATCGGTGGCATGGCGCTCGCCGCCCACGGCGCCCTGGACGGCCACACCCTGAGCATGATCGACCGGGTCGGGCTGGCGATCTCGGTCGGCTGCATCGGCGGCATCGGGATCAACACCGCCCACGAGCTCGGCCACAAGCGCGAGGACGTCGAGCGCTGGCTCTCCAAGGTCGCGCTCGCGCAGAGCTTCTACGGCCACTTCTACATCGAGCACAACCGCGGCCACCACGTCCGCGTCGCGACCCCCGAAGACCCGGCGTCGGCCAAGGTCGGCGAGTCCTTCTACACCTTCTGGCCGCGCACGGTCTCGGGCTCGCTGAAGAGCGCTTGGAGGCTGGAGAAGAAGAGGTACGCCCGCCGCGACCAGCACCCGTTCCGGATCGGCAACGACGTACTCAACGCCTGGCTGATGTCAGCGGTGCTCTGGGGCGGGCTGATCGTGTGGCTCGGGCCCGTGGTGATCCCGTTCCTGCTGATCCAGGCGGTCGTCGGGTTCTCGCTGCTCGAGGTGATCAACTACATGGAGCACTACGGCATGCTGCGCCAACGCGTCGGCCGGCGCTACGAGCGCGTCGACCCCAGCCACTCCTGGAACTCCAACAACATCGCCACCAACGTGCTGCTCTACCACCTGCAGCGCCACAGCGACCACCACGCCAACCCCGTACGCCGCTACCAGACCCTGCGCGACTACAAGGAGTCTCCGGTGCTGCCGACCGGCTATGCCGGGATGATCCTGCTCGCGATCCTGCCGCCGGTCTGGCGCCGGGTGATGGATCCCCGGGTGCTGGCGCACTTCGACGGCGACATGTCGCGGGCCAACATCCTGCCGCGCAAGCGGGACAGGATCCTGGCGAAATATCCGGCGCCGGTCCCAGATCGTGCCGAGACCAGCGACGACACCGTCGCGCAGGTCATCGGCCAGGAGGTGCTGGCCGCCCGCTGTCCCGGGTGCGGCTACACCTACCGAGTGGAGGAGGGCAACGAGGCAGAAGGGTTCGCCGCCGGCACATCGTGGGGGGACGTGCCGGACGACTGGTGCTGCCCGGACTGTGGCGTGCGCGAGAAGGTCGACTTCGTGCCTCTCGCCTCGGACTCCGTCTCGTAGCCGTCCTCGGACGGCGACAGCCCCCGACCTCGTACGAGATCGGGGGCTGTCTGCTGCCGCCGACGGTCAGCGCTTCGCGAGCTCGGGTTCCCGCGGCTCGTCGGCGTAGTGGTCGGCGAGGTAGTGCCGCTCCAGGCTCTCGCCCTCGACGTCGACGTTCGGGAGGATCCGGTCGAGCCACTTCGGCAGCCACCAGGCCTTCTCCCTCATCAGGTACATCAGCGTCGGGATGAGGAGCATCCGCACGATGAAGGCGTCGAAGACGACCGCCGCGGCGAGCGCGAAGCCCATGGACTTGATGATCGGGTCGTCCATCAGGATGAAGCCCGAGAAGACGGCGGTCATGATCAGCGCGGCGGCCGTGACCACCCGGGCCGAGTTGCGGAACCCGTCGACCACGGCCTCCTTGTAGGAGGCACCGTGGACGTGGGCCTCGCGGATCCGGGTGACCAGGAAGACCTGGTAGTCCATCGCCAGGCCGAAGACCAGCCCGATCAGGAAGATCGGCATGAAGCTGACGATCGGCTGGCCATCGAAGATCCCGAAGGCGCCTTCCTGGAAGACCGCGACGGTGACGCCGAGGGTTGCCAGGACCGACAGCAGGAAGCCGAGCGTCGCGGTCAGCGGCACCAGGATCGAGCGGAAGACGAGCATCAGCAGGAGGAACGCCAAGCCGATCACGATCGCGAGGTAGGGCAGCAGCGCGTCGTTGAGCTTCTCGGAGATGTCGGACATGATCGCGGAGGTGCCGGTGACCGCGAGGTCCGCGCCGGTCTCCTCCTCGAGGGCACCCTCGCCCTCGCGCAGCTCCGCCAGCAGGTCCTCGGTCGCCTCGTCCTCCGGGGCGGTCTCCGGCTCGATCAGGATCACCGCGCCGTTCTCGTTGCCCGACGGGGGCACCACCTTGGCGACCCCGTCCAGGGAGCCGGCCCACTCCGCGACCCGGGCGTACGTGGCCTGCTTGGCGGCCGCGTCGCCGGGCGTCTCGCGGGCATCGACCACCAGCATCATCGGGTCGAGGCGGCCCGGCCCGAAGCCCTCCTCGACCAGCTCGACCGCCTGACGGCGCGAGCTGTCCGCGGGGGCCGTGCTGTCGCCGGGCATTCCGAGGTGCAGGTCCTTGAACGGGATGGCCAGGGCGCCCAGGCCGATGACCACGATCAGCACCCAGGCGATCGGCGCCTTGCCGATGAACCGGGCCCAGCGGACACCGTTGTTGAGCACGCGGCCGTTGGCCTCGCGCTTGGGGTTGTAGTGGCGTACGGACAGGCCGAAGGCCTTCGACTTGAACACGCCCAGCAGTGCCGGGAGCAGGGTCAGCGCGACCAGGACGGCGACCACGACGGTGGCTGCGGCGCCCAGGCCCATGTAGGTCAGGAACGGGATGCCGACGACGCTGAGCGCGGAGAGGGCGATCACGACGGTGAGGCCGGCGAAGACGACCGCGGAGCCGGCGGTGCCGACGGCGACGCCGATCGCCTCCTCACGGTCGTCGGTGTGGTCGAGCTCGCTGCGGTAGCGCGCCAGGATGAACAGCGCGTAGTCGATCCCGACCGCGAGACCGATCATCGTGGCGAGCATCGGGGTGGTCGAGGAGACGTCGGTGAACGCGGTGAGAGCCGTGATCCCCATGGTGCCGATGCCGACGCCGATGCCGGCGGTGAGGATCGGGAGCCCGGCGGCCACGAACGAGCCGAAGGTCAGCAGCAGGATGAGCAGGGCGAGCACGATGCCGACCAGCTCGGCGCTGGCGCCGCCGATTTCCTGGACCTGCATGCCCTGGCCGCGCACCTCGACCTGGAGGCCGGAGGCCGCATCGGCCTCCTCGACGACGTCGGTGACCTCCTGCTGCATCTCCGGGGTCACCTCGGAGACGTCGACGTCCTCGAACTGGGTCGAGATCAGGCCGATCCGGCCGTCGTCGGACAGCGTCGGCTGGGCCTCGAGCTGGCCGAGCAGCATCTGCAGCGCCTGCTTCTCGCTCACCTGCTGACCGCTCTGCGCGGACATCGCCTGGGCCGTCGCCGGAGCGGCCGCCTCGGCCATCTCCGGGGTCCAGATGTAGGAGATCTGGTCGGGTACGTCGTCGAGCGCCGCGAGGTTCGTGACGAGCTCGGCCACGGCGGCCTGGTTGTCGGAGCTCGTGAGGGTCTCGCCCTCGGGCGCGGCGACGACCACCTCGATGGAGGCGGCGTCGAGCACCGAGCCCTCTTCGCTGCCCATGATCTCGGGCAGCTCCTCGGCGGCCTCGACCGACTCGAGGCCGGGCATGGTGAAGGTCGTGGACATCGGCTTGGACATCGTGGTCGCCACGGCGCCGATCCCGATGATCACGATCATCCAGACGGCGACGAAGATCGGCCACCGCCGGTAGGCGGTCTTTCCGAGTCGATAGAGCAGCTTGGCCATTTCGGGGTTCCCCCTGGTCAGTGGTTCAGAACAGATCGACGAGGTCGTCGAAGATCCGGGTGAAGTGGTCGGCCACGGTGCCGGCCGAAGGATTGGCGAGGTAGGCGTCGAGCGCGGCGTCGAAGACGACGATCACCAGGCGCAGGGCGACGCCGGCGAGCTCCGGGGTCATCTGGTCGCCTTCGCGTTGAGAGATCACCTCGGCGAAGTGAGCCGTCGCCTTCTCGAAGCGCGCGTGCGCGGCGTCGAGCACCTGCTTGTCGGTCTTGAGGACGCGACGGATGAGGACGAGGTCGTCGTGGTCCACCTTCTCGGCCTCGAGCACCGTGCGCACGAGGACGCCGAGGTCGCGGCCGATGTGTCCGGTGGGGCCGCCTCCGACGAAGGTCGCCCCCAGCTCGGGATCAGGCTCGTGGTCAGGGCCGAGGACGGCATCCATCTTGCTCGGAACGTGGTTGAACAACGTACGTCGCGAAACGCCGACCCGCTCGGCGAGATGGTCCATGGTCCAGCCGTCGAAGCCGAACTCGTCGGTCATCTGGAGCGCGGCGCGATGGATGGCGGCCGCGGTGCGATCCCGTCGCATCATCTCGACATGCTCGATGCATCGCATGCGATTGCACTTTTGCTCATAGAGTGCAGTGTTGCACCCTGGGGGTATTGAGTGCAAAACAATGTGGGCGGGTTCACCCGGCGCTGTCATCTGCAGAAGCGCCAGGCCTTAGACTTTGCCTTCATGGCGGCCGGCGCACCTGAAACCACCCGACAGCGGATCCTCGATGCCGCCGTCGAGATGACCACCGAGTCCGGGTGGGCGAGTGTGACGATGTCGCGCATCGCCCAGCGATGCGGGGTCAGCCGGCAGACGGTCTACAACGACATCGGCGCCAAGCCGGCCCTGGCGAAGTCGCTGATCCTGCGTGAGCTGGAGCAGTTCCTCGCGGTCGTGAGCACGGCCTTCGACCAGGAGGACGACTTCATCCGGGCGATCCGCCAGGCGACGTACGGCGTCCTCGACCGTGCCCAGGACAACAAGCTGCTGCACGCGGTCGTCTCGGCGACCCACGGTGCCGACACCGAGCTGCTGCCCTACCTCACCAGCCACAGCGAGGGACTGCTGGGCTATGCGACCGAGCTCATCCACGAGCACGTCGAGAAGTTCGAGCACGGGCTGACCGACGACCAGGCGGACACCGCCATCGAGATGACCGTTCGCGTGGTCCTCAGCCACGTCATGCAGCCCACGAAGTCACCCGACGAGACCGCCGACGACATCGCCTGGCTGATCTCGCGGGTCCTGAACGGATGAGTTACCAGCGAGTTGGGTGCTGACCAGGCCTCGCCTAACCTTCCTGCGGGGAGGTAGATGGATGCGAATGGTCTCGTGGAGAGCGTCTGCGGCGATCGGTGCGGTGCTCGTGGTGACCCTGGCTGCCTGTGCGGGTGAGCCGTCGAAGCCGGCGTCGTCGAGCGGCAGCCCGAGTCCGAGCGCCAGCGGGGCAGCGAAGGACGAGAGCCCCATCGCCGATCCCTCCCACGCCGTCGACATCCCCGGCAAGCGTGAGGGCACGCTGCACTCCACCGACCTGCTCATCCTCTCCGAGGACACCCTCTCGTCCGGCGACGTCAAGAAGATCCGGGGACTCGACGGCGTCTCCGGCGTCGAGCAGATCTCGATGGCCCAGGTCAGCGTCGAGGGACGGCTGGTGAAGGTGGTCGCCGTCGACCCGTCCACCTACCGCAACTTCGCCCCCTTCCAGAGCGCCGACTCCGACGAGGTCTGGCAGCGCGTCGCCGGCGGCGAGGTGGCGATCGACCCCGAGCGCCAGGACGAGCTCCCGGCCGACAAGGACGGCTTCGTGCGGCTCGGCTCGAAGAAGGACGCGGCCTCTGTCCACGTCGGTGCCTACGCTCCCCAGCCGCCGGGTCTCGCCGCGGCGGTCGTCAACCACAAGTGGGGCGAGGAGATGGGCATGGAGAAGGGCAACGCGCTCATCGTCTCCACCGCCGCCATCGCCCCCAACCGAGTCGTCGAGCCGATCCAGAAAGTCGTCGGCTCGGACGCCTCGGTCCAGCGCCTCGACGTCGTCGCCCGCGCGGGTCTCGACCCCAACGCTCCCCAGAAGGCGTACGTCGTCGGCACCGTCGCCGAAGCCGTCGGCAACTACACCTACCGGGCCAACGGCGACGGCACCATCACTCCGGCCTCGAGCTGGGTCAGCTCCCACATCGTGACCGCCCAGGTGCCGATCCTCGGCTCGGTGACCTGCAACAAGGTGATGATCCCGCAGCTGCGCGCCGCGCTGCAGGAGGTCGTCGACCGCGGCTTGGCCAAGAAGATCAATCCGTCGCAATACGCGGGCTGCTACTACCCCCGCTTCATCGCCAACACCACCCAGCTCTCCAACCACGCCTTCGGCACCGCCGTCGACCTCAACACCGCCGGCAACCAGCGCGGCACCGTCGGCGAGATGGACCGCACCGTCGTCTCCATCTTCGAGCGCTGGGGCTTCACCTGGGGCGGCAACTGGAAGTGGACCGACCCCATGCACTTCGAGATGAACCGCATCGTCAAACCGGGCTGATCCGGGGTTGTTGCTGACCTGCTTGGGACCTCGCATCTACGCTGGGGGGCGTGACGATCCTCGATGACGCCCGTCCGGGCATGGATGACAGCATTCGGCCGCAGGACGACCTGTTCGGGTTCGTCAACGGCACCTGGCTCCGGGAGGTCGAGATTCCGTCCGACCGGTCGAGCTGGGGGCCGTTCGTGATGCTCGCCGACCAGGCCGAGAAGGACGTACGCGCGATCATCGAGGAGCTCGCGGCCTCGGGCGGCGAGCCGGGCAGCGACGCCCAGAAGATCGGCGACCTCTTCGCGAGCTTCATGGACGTGGAGGGGGTGGCCGCGCGCGGCGTACGTCCTCTCGATGGTCTGAGGGCCGCCGTGGACGGGCTCCGCGACGCGGACGACCTGGCGGCGTTCCTGGGCGAGGTCGAGCGGATCGGCGGTCACGGGCTGTTCGGCTCCTACGTCGACAACGACGACAAGCAGTCCGACCGCTACATCTTCAACCTGCTCCAGGGTGGCCTCGGGCTGCCCGACAAGGACTACTACTTCGACGAGAAGTTCGCCGAGGTGCTGGGGAAGTACGCCGACTACCTGACCCGCCTCTACGAGCTCGCCGAGCACCCCGACCCGCGTGCGGCCGCCGAGACGATCATCCGGATCGACACCCGCCTGGCCGAGGGCCACTGGGCGCGCGAGGAGACCCGCGACAAGCAGAAGACCTACAACCTGCTGACCCTCGCCGAGCTGCGCGAGCTGGCCCCCAACTTCAACTGGGATGCGTACGTCCGCAACCTCTCCGGCTCGAAGCTGACCACCGAGGCGGTGCTCGGTGAGGTGGTCGTGCGGCAGCCGTCGTTCTTCTCGCACCTCTCCACCGTGCTCGGCGAGGTCGACATCGACGACTGGAAGCTGTGGCTCTACTTCCACGTGCTCCGCTGGGCGGCTCCCTACCTGACCGACGACTTCGTCGAGACCAACTTCGACTTCTACGGGCGCACCCTCAACGGCACCCCAGAGCTGCGCGAACGCTGGAAGCGCGGGGTGGCGATCGTGGAGGGCGCGATCGGTGAGGCGGTCGGCAAGGAGTACGCCGCGCGTCACTTCCCGCCCGAGGCGAAGGCGCAGATGGACGAGCTCGTCCACAACCTCCTGGAGGCCTACCGCAAGTCGATCTCCGAGCTCGACTGGATGGGTGAGGAGACCAAGGAGAAGGCGTACGAGAAGCTCGACAAGTTCACGCCGAAGATCGGCTACCCGTCGAAGTGGCGCGACTACTCGGCGCTGACCATCTCCAAGGACGACCTGATCGGCAACGTCTCGGCCGCCTCGGTCTTCGAGACCGACCGGCAGCTCGGCAAGCTCGGCAGCCCGGTGGACCGCGACGAGTGGTTCATGCTGCCGCAGACGGTCAACGCCTACTACAACCCCGGCACCAACGAGATCTGCTTCCCGGCCGGGATCCTGCAGCGCCCGTTCTTCGACAAGGACGCGCACCCGGCGGAGAACTACGGCGGCATCGGCGCGGTCATCGGTCACGAGGTCGGGCACGGCTTCGACGACCAGGGCGCCCAGTTCGACGGCGACGGCAACATGCAGGACTGGTGGTCGCCGGAGGACAAGGCGGCCTTCGAGGTGAAGACCAAGGCGCTCATCGAGCAGTATTCGGCGCTCTCGCCGCGGGACCTGCCGGGTGAGTTCGTCAACGGTGCGCTGACCGTCGGCGAGAACATCGGCGACCTGGGTGGCCTGACGATCGCGCACACCGCCTACATGCTCGCCGCCGGCGGTTCCGCCGGCGTCGGCGACCGGCAGCGGCTCTTCCTCAACTGGGCCTACGTGTGGCGTACGGTGCGACGCAAGGAGCAGGCGCAGCAGTACCTCACGATCGACCCGCACAGCCCGCCCGAGTTCCGTGCCAACATCGCGCGGAACCTGGACGAGTTCCACGAGGTTTTCGGCACCGCTCCCGGCGACGGACTGTGGCTCGATCCGGAGGACCGAGTGCGCATCTGGTGATATGCCCCCGGGTGCGTTTGGTTAATTCTTGATAACGACGTAAACGAGTTACGCGGGGCGACCGCTTCATAAAGCTGCATTGCAGGAATTTGTTCGGTCGCACACCCGATTCGGGTGGAAGGATCCGGTCCGATCCTGGTCCTGATCTCGAGGAGAACCCCCATGCGTAGATTCGTTCGAGCGGCTGGTGCCACCACCGCTGCCGCCGTTGCAGGAACCGCCTTCATCGCCTCCTTCGGAAGCCCGGCCGGCGCCACCCCTGCCGACTCCGCCTCCGCCATCACGCCAGAGACCCTGGCTGCCCAGAAGGTCATCGACGACGAGTCGATCGCGGACAAGGCGATCAGCGCGCTGACGAGCAAGCCGTCGACCTGGAAGGTCGGCGCGGGCCAGGAGCTCGAGCCCGTGGTGACCCTGAAGGACGCCAACGGCGCCACCCACGTCCGGATGAACCGGACGTACGAGGGCCTCGAGGTCGTCGGCGGCGACCTGGTCGCCCACCAGAGCAAGGCCGGCACCCTGACCTCGGTCTCCCAGGGGCTGACCAAGGTGCTCGACCTCTCGGTGAAGCCGGCCGTCACCGGGGCCGCGGCCACCAAGGCCGCGCTGACCCTCGACGCCGTCACCAAGAAGATCACCAAGCTCCAGGCCGACAAGAAGTACGCACCCGAGCTCGTCGTCGACGCTGTCGACGGCACCCCGACGCTGGCGTGGCGGGTGACCACCAAGGGCAAGCAGGCCGACGGCACCCCCTCGCGCCTGGCGACGTACGTCGACGCGGAGACCGGCAAGGTGCTGCGCCGGGTCGAGGGCATCCACACCATCGACGGCGAGGGCAACACCCTCTACTCCGGGACCGTCCCGCTGCAGGTGAAGCAGAACGGATCGACGTACGAGCTGCGTGACGAGACCCGCGGCGGCACCTACACGACCGACATGAACAACGCCGAGGACAGCCTGCTGTGCCAGCTCCTCGGGTTCGGCTGCGCGGCCGGGACGGTGGTCACGAGCCCGACCACGACCTTCGGCAACGGCTCCAACGACGACCGGGCGACCGCGGCGGCCGACGCGCAGTACGGCACCAACGTCACCTGGGACTACTTCAAGAACGTCCACGCCCGCGACGGCATCTTCGGCGACGGCTCGGGCTCCTACAACCGGGTCCACTACGGCAACGACTACGTCAACGCGTTCTGGGACGGCGAGAAGATGACGTACGGCGACGGCGACGGTGTCGGCTACGGGCCGCTGGTCTCGCTGGACGTCGCGGGCCACGAGATGACCCACGGTGTCACCGAGAACACCTCGGGCCTGGAGTACTCCGGTGAGTCCGGTGGCCTCAACGAGTCGACCTCGGACATCTTCGGCACGGCGGTCGAGTTCTACGCCGACAACGCCGAGGACCAGGGCGACTATCTGATCGGTGAGTCGTTCATCCTCGACGGTGGCGACCCGCTGCGCCGGATGGACAACCCGTCCGTCGACGGCAACTCGGTCAACTGCTGGTCGTCCTCGACCGGCAACCTCGACGTCCACTACTCCAGCGGCGTCGGCAACCACTTCTTCTACCTGCTCTCCGAGGGCTCGGGCACGAAGACGATCGGTGGGGTCGAGCACTCGAGCACGACCTGTGACGGCTCGACGATCGCCGGGATCGGTCGCGACAAGGCGGAGCAGATCTGGTTCCGGGCCAACTCGACCTACTTCACCTCGACCACCGACTACGCCGGCGCGCGCGACGCTACGGTGCAGGCGGCCTCGGACCTCTACGGTGCCTCCAGCCCAGAGGTCGCGGCGGTCGAGGCGACGTGGACCGCGGTCTCCGTGAGCTGATCCCGCCACACTGACAACAGAGTCGTCCGACGGCGTCGTTTTCCTTCTGGAGGCGGCGCCGTCGACCGCTTTGGGTAACTAAAGTACGAATTCGGGCGTGTGGTTATGCCGGTTCGGCGATTGGACGCATACTGGAGATGCCGGGCCGGTTCTGCGGGTCCCCGTGGGGGAGGACCAACAGCGCCGGCTCGGCGTTTGTTTGTGCGCTCGGTGAATAACGGTTCGCGTGGACGGGTCGTCGCTGTCTACCCTGGAGGCATGTACTCCGGTATCGCCTACATGCGCCTGCGCCCCGCCGCCTGACGGCGGCGCTGCGAGGCATACTCACGCCGCTGTCCGGCCCTACGGAGACAGCCGAACGATCCCGCCTGCTGCGCGCCGCGATGCGGCACGCCGGCGGCGTTGCCAGCGCTCAACAGGCGTCCAGCCTGCCTTCGCGCTGGCGCCTTGCCGGCGCACTCGCCTCGCGACGCTCGCGACGGCGCGATCGTTCAGCTGCCTCCTAGCCGGGTAGCTGATCTCGCTTTCCCGGCTCCCGTATGCGAGCTGGAAGTTCACTTTCGTGTCTGTACAGACCCACCACACCTCTGCCCACCTGCGCGCCGAGGACATCTCCGTCACCCGCGGCGGTCGCCCCGTTCTGCGCGGCGTCTCCCTGACCGTCTCCGCCGCCAACCGGTCCCGGTTGGCCATCGTCGGCGAGAACGGTCGGGGCAAGACCACGCTGCTCCACGTCCTCGCCGGGCTGCTTGATCCCGACTCCGGCCATGTGCAACGGCACGGCAGTCTCGGGATCGCGCAGCAGGCCTTGGATATACGCGCCGGGGACACCGTCGGCACCCTCACCTCCGCCGCTCTGGCCGAGTCCCACTTCGCGCTCCGCGCACTCGACGACGCGGCCGCGGCGTTGTCGGACGACCCGACGGACTCCGGCGGGACGTACGCCGCCGCGCTGGAGCGTGCGACCTCGCTGGACGCCTGGGACGCCGACCGCCGGGTCCAGATCGCCTTGGAGGCGCTCGGTGCGTGCACCGATCACGGACGAGAGCTGGCGACGCTGTCGGTCGGCCAGCGCTACCGGGTGCGGCTGGCCTGTCTGCTCGGGGCCCACCACGACCTCCTCGTGCTCGACGAACCGACCAACCATCTCGACGCGTCGGGGCTGGCGTTCCTGACCGAGCGGGTCCGGGCCCATGCCGGCGGAGTCGTGCTCGTCTCCCACGATCGCGCGCTGCTGCGCGAGGTCGGCGAGGAGTTCCTCGACCTGGATCCGAGCGAGGACGGCCGGCCCAGGACGTACGCCGGTGGCTACCAGGGCTGGCAGGACGGTCGGCGCCGCGACCGGGAGCGCTGGGAGCAGGACTACGCGGCTCAGCAGGAGGAGCACCGGCGGCTGCAGGACTCGGTCTCGGCGGCGCGGGACCGGCTGAGCGCCGGCTGGCGCCCGCCGAAGGGCACCGGCAAGCATCAACGACAGACCCGAGCGCCCGGTCTGGTGCGCTCCTTCAACCGTGACCTCGCGGCGCTCGAGGCGCACCGCATCTCCGTGCCGGAGCCGCCGATGTCGTTGCGGTTCCCGGTGCTCTCCTCGGATGTCGGGGGCACGCTGCTGCGGTGTGAAGGCGTACGCGTGCCCGGCCGGTTGCCCGGACCCGTCTCGTTCGCTCTCGACGGCGGCGAGCGGCTCGTCGTCACCGGTCCGAACGGGGCGGGCAAGTCGACGTTGCTGCAGGTGCTGGACGGCGTACTTCCGCCGTCCGAGGGGTCGGTATGGACATCGTCGGGGGTGCGGGTCGCGCTCGTCGGTCAGGAGGAGCCCGAGTGGGCGCCGGGCCTGACGGCGGCGGAGGTCTACTCCCAGCACTGTGGCCAGCTGGTCGCCGCCGGGATGGTGCCGGAGCGGGCGATCCCGTCGCTCCGGTCGACCGGACTGGTGGACGCCGAGGCGCGGCGTACGCCTGCCGCGCGGCTGTCCCAAGGGCAGCAGCGGCGGCTCGAGCTGGCGCTTCGGCTGGCCTCGCTCCCGCAGGTGCTGGTCCTGGACGAGCCGACCAACCACCTCTCGGCCGGGCTGGTCGACGAGCTGACGGTGGCGTTGCGCGCGACGCCCGCCGCGGTGGTGGTGGCCACGCACGACCGGCAGATGCTGGCCGACCTGTCCGACTGGCCCCGGTTGGCGCTGGACAACTCTGTGGGCGGTCCCTGATAGACCTGTGGTCATGACTGATCCGGCCGTTGACGTACGTGCTCGTGCTGAGGCGCATCTGCAGGCGCTGGTGGGGCGCCCGGATGCGGCCCTGCGCGAGGACCAGTGGTCGGCGATCTCGGCGCTCGCCGTCGAGCGTCGCCGGGCGCTGGTCGTGCAGAAGACCGGTTGGGGGAAGTCGGCGGTCTACTTCGTGGCGACGCTGCTGCTGCGCGAGGCCGGTCTCGGGCCGACCGTGATCGTCTCGCCGCTGCTCGCGCTGATGCGCAACCAGATCGCGGCGGCGCAGCGGGCCGGGATCCGGGCGGTGACGATCAACTCGACCAACCCCGAGGACTGGATCTCGATCGAGGAGGCCATCCACGCCGGCGAGGTGGATGTCCTGCTCGTCTCCCCCGAGCGGCTCAACAACCCGAAGTTCCGCGACGCGGTGCTGCCTCGGCTGGCTGCCGAGTGTGGCCTGCTGGTGGTCGACGAGGCCCACTGCATCTCCGACTGGGGGCATGACTTCCGGCCCGACTACCGCCGGATCCGCACACTACTGGCCGACCTTCCCGACGGGATCCCGGTGCTCTCGACGACCGCGACCGCCAACTCTCGGGTGACCTCGGACGTCGCCGAGCAGATGGGTGAGGGCGTCCTCGTGCTGCGCGGCTCGCTGGACCGGGAGTCGCTGCGGCTCGGGGTGGTCACATTGAAGACTCCTGAGCAGCGGCTGGCCTGGCTCTCCGACCATCTCTCCGAGCAGCCAGGGTCGGGCATCGTCTACTGCCTGACCGTGGCCGCGACCGAGGAGATCGCCGACTATCTGCGCTCGCGCGGTCATGACGTGGCCGCCTACTCCGGGCGCACGGAGGCGGCGGAGCGGGCCGACCTGGAGGAGTCGCTGGCCGCCGGGAAGGTCAAGGCGCTGGTGGCGACCTCGGCGCTCGGGATGGGCTTCGACGCGACCCTCGGGTTCGTGGTCAACATGGGCGCGCCCTCCTCGCCGGTCTCCTACTACCAGCAGGTCGGCCGTGCCGGGCGTGGCACCTCCGACGCATCCGTGGTGCTGCTCCCCGGCGTCGAGGACCGCGACATCTGGGCCTACTTCGCCTCGTTGGCGTTCCCGCGCGAGGAGCAGGTGCGCCAGACCCTCGGGGTCCTGTCCGAGGCCGGCCGGGCCCTGTCGACGCAGGCGTTGGAGACGTACGTCGACCTGTCGCGGTCACGCCTGGAGCAGATGCTCAAGGTGCTCGACGTCGACGGCGCCGCCCGCCGGGTCGGCGGTGGCTGGGAGGCGACCGGTGTCCCGTGGGACTACGACGCGGAGCGGTACGCCCGGGTCGCAGAGGCCCGGCGCCGCGAGCAGGACGCGATGCTCGCCTACATCTCGACCGATCAGTGCCGGATGCGGTTCCTGCGCGAGCAGCTCGACGATCCCGGTGCCGTCGACTGCGGCCGGTGTGACAACTGCGGTGGCTTCGCGGTGACGTCGTCGGTCTCCGAGGGAGCGGTCGAGGAGGCCTCGGCGCGGCTGTCGCGCCCCGGGGTGGTCGTGGAGCCGAAGAAGATGTGGCCCACCGGCCTCGACCGGCTCGGCATCTCGCTCAAGGGCAAGATCAAGGACGGCCCGCTCGAGGGACGTGCGGTCGCGCGGCTGACCGACCTCGGCTACGGCCAGGCGCTGCGCGACCTCTTCCGCGAACCCGCTCAGGACGGCCCGGTCCCGGTGCCGCTGGTGAAGGCGGTCGTCGAGGTCCTCGGCGACTGGCGTCCTCGGGTCGGCGGCATCGTCTACGTCGAGTCCTCGACCCGCCCCACGCTGACCCACGACTTCGCCGAAGGCCTCTCGCGCTATCTCCGCGTCCCCGTCCTCGGCTCGTGGGCCATCGTCGATCCCGACGTCGGCCCCGGCCAGGGCGCCTCCAACTCCGCCCAGCGCGTCGCCGCCATCGGCCGCCGCTTCTCGCTCCAGGCCGATGTCCCGCCCGGCGCCGGCGTACTCCTCATCGATGACCGCATCGCCACCGGCTGGACCGTCACCCTCGCCGCCCGAGCCCTCCTCGACGCCGGCGCCGCCACCGTCCACCCCCTCGTCCTCGCCACCACCACCTGACGACCCCCGCCGAGGCGTCACGCCCGTCGGTCGAGGCGTCACCCACGTCGGTCGAGACGTCACCCTGCTGCCCACTCGGCCGACGTGCCTGACGCCTCGGCATGACTGTTTCCACGGTGAGTGGACCTGGTTACTTTCGCGTGGTTTTGGTTACTCCAAACTGAGCCCGCCCTGTCGGCGCGGCCGATCTCTGCGGGAGGGCACGCACCGCGACCTAGGTATGGAAAGACGCAGATGAGAGCCATTGTTCGAGCGCTCGCTGGTTTGCTGGCGGTGCTCCTGGCCACCGCCACGGTGGTCTTCCTGAGCGGAGCCTCACCGGCGGCCGCTCTCGACGGACCGGGGGTTACCGGTCGGGTACTGGACGCAGACACAGGCGCGGGCATCGCCGACGTCACCGTGACCGCCTACTGCTTTGAAGAGGACTACTGGCGGCCGTGCCACGACGACCGCTGGAACGACATCGCGGCGACGACGGCGGAGGACGGGTCGTACGACCTGCCGTTGACGGCCGGCACCTACCGACTCATGGCCAGGTCGGCCAACGGCCACTACCCCAATGCTGTCTACGGATCGGACGCCGAGTGGCCGAACGAGGGCGGGACCGACCTCGTCGTCACTGACGGGCCGGTGACGGCCGACTTCGAGCTCGTCGCCAACAGTGTGATCACTGGAACGGTGACGGGCGCAGGGGCCGGCCCGCTGGCTGGCATCCGTCTGGAGGCTCGCGCGGACGACGGCGGTGCCTGGCTCGACAACGTCGTCGACCAGGGCATCACGTCCGCAGACGGCACTTATGAGCTCCGGGTGCCTGCCGGCACCTATCACATCGTGTTCAACACATCGGACCGCAGCGGTGGCGAGGGCAAGCCTGGTCTTCGCAACGAGACAGTGCGTTGGGAGACGGAGACGTACGTCGAGCAGGTCGTGGAGAGTGGCGTCGACCTGACCGGGATCGACCGTGAACTCGCGGAGGTGCCCCACGGCATCGTGACGGGTCACGTCGAGGGCACCTCGGGGGAACCGCTTGCGGGCATCACCGTGGATACCTATCTCCTTTCTGCCGACGGGTACTGGGAGGAGCGCCACACCTATCGCGTGGTTACCGACGAGAGAGGCGACTACGGTCTCTACGTCCCCGCGGGCGACTATCGCTTCGGCTTTTCCGAGGTCAACTACGAGAACTACTCCGAGCCGGCCACGCTCGCGCCCGTTTTCTATGAAGCAGCAAGCACGGTCCACGCCGCCAAGACGGTCAGCGTCGGGCTGAGCGAGACCTCGGGCATCGACGCAGTCATGTCGGCGTACGGTCAGATCACCGGCCGGGTCACCGACGCCGACGGCAACCCGGTCGGGAGCGTGTACGCCAGTGCCTGGTCCTTCAACGAGGAGGCGCATGAGTGGGACCGGGTTCGCGGGACCGACACGGGGGCCGACGGGACCTACCAGCTGAACCTCCCTGGCGGCAGCTACAAGGTCGGCTTCGAGGCCGACAGCCTCGGTTTCCTCAATGAGTACTACAACGACGCGGCCACCCGTGAGCAGGCGACCAACGTCGTGGTCGGCTCCGGGATCGTGAGCGGGATCGACGCCTCGCTGGCCATGGGCGTGGCGATCTCCGGCACCGTCACCAGCGAGACCGGCGAGCCGCTCGACGACATCGCGGTGCAGTTGTACGAACCGGCTGACGGCTGGGACGTGGTCGACGTCGTCTCCACCGACAGCGACGGCCGATACACGTTCGGCGCGCTGAAGCCCGGCGGGACCTACCGGGTCGGATTCTCGGGCAGCGGCTGGAAGCGAGAGTTCTTCCCCGACGCGGCCACTGTGGGCGACGCCACCGACGTGATCGCCGGTGAATCAGGTCCGGTCGACGCCGAGCTGGCGTCGAGCGCCGGGAACGGGGCGATCACCGGAACCGTCACCGACGACGCCGGACAGCCGGTCCCCGGTGTCTCCGTCGACGTCTACGACGCCGAGGAGTGGGAGTGGATCGGGTCCAAGAGGTCGGGCGAGGACGGGTCCTACGCCTTCTCCGGTCTGCAGTCCGGCCAGTACGAGCTGATGTTCTACATCGAGGACGACTACCTCTACGCCGATAACACCTCTCGAACCGTCGAGGTGGTCGACGGTGAGCCGGTCACGGCCGATCTGCAGGTGTCGACCGGCGGCCTGATCATTGGTTCCCTGACCGGTTCGGACGGTGAGACGATCAGCGACGGATACGTCGAGGTCTACAGCGCCGACACCGAGGAGTACGTGCGCAGCGGCTATCTCGACTACGGGAACGGCACCTACAAGGTCCGCGGCGTCCCGGCGGGCGCCTACCGCATCCTGTTCACCAGCAACCAGGGACACCGGAGCGAGTGGTTTTCGGACGCATCGTCCTTCGCGGAAGCTGACGATGTCGTCGTCGGCCTCCGCGAGACCAGCACGGCCGACGCCGTGCTGAGTCTGGGTGCAACGGTGGCGGGCCGGGTGTCGCTCGCCGACGGCAGCCCGGTTGAGTGGGCCGAGGTCCAGATCCAACGACTCGCCTCCGGCGGGGAGTGGGTCCAGGAAACCTACGCCTACACCGACGACGACGGCCGTTACAGCAGCCGAGCGCTGGAGCCGGGGACCTACCGGGTGGCCGTCGATCTGTGGGACGACGTGCACGTCCCGGCAGAGTCCGAGGAGTTCACGATTACGGAGAGTGATGCCGGGGCGGTGACCCGCGACATCGTCATCGAGGAGAAGCAGCCACCCGCGATCACCTCGGTCGCCGTTCCGACGGTCTCGGGCAGGGCGCTCGTCGGAGAGACGCTCGCGGCCACCAGCGGCGAGTGGGACGTCACCGACGTCTCGGTGAGTCATCAGTGGCTGCGGGACGGCGAGCCGGTCGAGGGCGCGGTCGAGGCGACGTACGTCATCGGTGAGCCGGACGCGGGCCACCGGCTCAGCGTGGAGGTGACCGCGGAGAAGACCGGATATGCCTCGGCTACCGCCACCTCGTCGGCGACCGACGTCGTCTCGCACGGTCCGCTGACGAACACCGAACCGCCGACGGTTACCGGTACGCCGCGAGTCGGCGAGACGCTCACTGCCACGCCGGGTGTCTGGAGCGCGGACGGGACCGCGGCCGCCTTCCAGTGGCGGCGTGACGGTGTCCGTGTCCCTGGAGCCACCGCGAAGACGTACGTCTTGGGCGTCGATGACCTCGGCGCGGCGATGTCGGTGGAGGTCTCGGTGACCAAAGACAGCTGGGACCCGGGCACGGCCGTATCGGCGCCGTCCGGCGCTGTCAGCGAAGGCCTTCTTTCGGCCGTCGATGAGCCGGTGATCAGCGGAAACGTGTGGATCCCCGAGACCATCAGTGCGGAGTTCACCGCACCGGAGGGTGCCGAGGTGGCGTACTCCTGGCAGATCCGGCGCAAGAAGATCGGCCAGAGCAGGCCCGACTACGAGGAGGTCGGTGCGGAGCAGTCGCTCGCGCTGATCCGTGAGTGGCGGAACGCCTCTCTCAGGCTGGTAGTGACGGTCACCAAGCCGGGCTACACCACGGCGACCTATGTGGTGGAGGTCGAGGCCAGCCTTCGCTGAGACCTCTGAACGGCGATGCCAGGTGTGCGACTGCGCGCCTGGCATCGCTGCATTTCAGGTGGCTGGTCGGACGATGCCGTGGTCGTACGCGAAGACGATGGCGGCGGCACGATCGCGGAGGTCGAGCTTGGCGAAGATGCGGCCGATGTGGGACTTGACGGTGAGCTCGGAGATGACGAGCCGCTCGGCGATCTCGGAGTTGGTCCAGCCGGAGGCGACGCCGCGGAGGACCTCGAGCTCGCGGTCGGTGAGCTCGGAGACCTCGACGGCGCTCGAAGCCGGTGCGACGGCTGAGCGGTAGGTGGCCAGGACGCGGCCGGTGATGGCGGGGTCGAGCCAGGCGTCGCCGAGGGCGACGGAGCGTACGGCCATCACCAGCTCCTCGGCGGGAGAGTCCTTGAGGATGAAGCCGGCAGCCCCGGCGCGAAGTGCGCCGGAGACGAGCTCGTCCTCGTCGAACGTGGTCAGTACCAGCACCGGCGGCGCCGACGGCAGCGCCCGCACCAGGCCGGTGGCGGTGATCCCGTCGACCTGCCGCATCCGGAGATCCATGACCACGACATCGGCCGGGTTGGCCTCGAGTGCCGCGACCACCTCCGAGCCATCTCCGCACTCGGCGACGATCTCCAGCCCGTCGCGCCGCCGCAGGATGCGGCGCAGGCCGCTGCGTACGAGCTCCTGGTCGTCGACCACGACCACCCGGATCGGCGAGGCTGTGTTGGTGGTGGCGGGGTTGACCGACGTCATGCGAGGGCCTTGCGTACGTGACAGTGCGATGGGATCACCAGGTCAACCTTCCACATCGACTCCTCGGCTCCCGCCGACAACCGGCCGCGGAGCTGCTCGGCGCGGGCTGTCATGCCGGCCAGCCCGGACCCCTCGCCGACCGCGCGCCGGGTGCCGACGAGCGGGTTCTGCACGGAGAGACGTACGCCGTCGGCGACCGCCAGCGAGACCGAGACCGGTGCGCCGGGTGCGTGCCGGATGGCGTTGGCGAGAGACTCCTGCAGGATCCGGTAGATGCCCAGCCCGACCCCGGCGTCGATGCGCGAGAGGTCGCCGGAGGACGAGAACGTGATCGCCTGGCCCGCGCTGCGGCCCTCCTCCACGAGCCGGACCACGTCCGCGGCCCCAGGGAGCGGTGCCGTCCCGGCGCCGGAGGCCGACAGCACCCCGATCGTACGCCGGATCTCGGCCATCGCCCGGCGCCCGACGGCCTCCGCCTCGGTGAGCGCGGACACCGCCTCGTCCGGTTCGTCGCCCTCTGCGACGGAGCGCCGCGCCGCGGTCAGGTGCAGGAGGGTGATCGAGAGCGAGTGCCCCACCAGGTCGTGGATCTCGCGAGCGATCCGGATGCGCTCGGCCTCGGTCGCGCGAGCGTGCTCCTGCGATCGCGCCTGTCGTTCGGCCCGCAGCGCCCGCATCTGGGCGAGGATCAGCAGCCCGAGGATCCAGCCGACGAAGAGCAGCAGGAAGTGGACCCCGACGCCGCTGGGTGTGTCGGAGGCGAAGATCCCCATCACCACGGCCGAGGCGATCGCGTAGATAGTCCCGGTCCGGAAGCCTTCGCGGACGACCATCTCGAGGGTCAGCGGGACCAGCACCGCCGGCGCGAAGTCGTGCTGTGGCCAGAACGCGGAGGCGGGCTGCGACATCAGCCAGGCCGACCCGGCGAGGGTCGGGACGAGGTCGACGACCCACATGTGGTTCTTGAGCCACTCGCCGGTGTTCGGGATGAAGAAGATGCTCAGCGACGGGACGACGATGACCAGGCCCGCAATGACCATGTCGCCGGCGGCCTCGCGCTGGAGCACCGCGACGGTGACCATCGCGAGGAGCCCGAATGCCGACAGCAGCGGCGCCCACCAGGGGATGTCGAGGTTCTTGCTGCGGCAGCGCTGTTCCAGGAAGTCACGCACATCGCGAGCCGAGTCCTGGACACTCATGCCGTTCAGTCTAGAAACGCGGGAGTCGCGTCGCATCCGACCACGGCAGGCGGCCGCTCTCCTACCACGGTAGGAACGAAGGTGCCTGCCAGCGGCCGATGCGCCGAGGCGTCGCCGATCCGTAGCGTCGAACCATCCCGACGACGACGGAGACGGTGAGGACCATGACGTGGACGCAGACCCATGAGCGCTACCGGCTGCTGAACGAGGCGGAGACGGAGCTGCGATCCGGCTTCGCGCGGCGCCTGCCGTGGTCACCGGCCTATGCCGAGGCCTTCGGCAGCCCGGACCGTCTGGCCCAGGCTCTCCGGCACCGGTGGCGGATCCGGTTCCAGGCGCAGCTCGACCCGACGCTGTCGCAGGAGGATTACGAGGCGACCTTCGCCGACCTGCTGGCCGACCTGGCGCCGCTGATGGGCCGGATCGGCACCCACGAGTTCCGTGAGGAGCTGGCCGATGCCTCGGCCTGAACAGTCACTGCTCGAGAGGCCGAGGTCGTACGCCCGCTGGGCTCTCTCCCAGGGCATCAACCGAGCGGTGCTGAGCTTCGCGTCGAGGCGTGGCGACCCGCTCGCCGAGCTGATGTGGTCGCGGGACGAGCCGGACTACGGCCGTCTGCGAGCGCGCGGCCCGATCCACATCAACCCGTTCATGGCCGGCACGGTGTCGTACGCCGCCGCCAACGAGATCCTGCGCAGCAGCGACTTCGGCGTCGGTGACGGCCAGGGCGAGCTGCCCGTGCCGCTGCGGTGGCTGCTCGGCAAGGTGAGCGCGCCCGACGCCCTCGGTCCGGTCGACCCGCCGTCGATGCTCGCCGTCGACCCACCGCTGCACACCCGCTACCGCAAGCACGTCTCGAAGGCGTTCACCGCCCGCCGGATCAGCTCGATGGCCGAGATGGTCACCGCGGTCGCCGGCGACCTGCTCGACGAGATCGACCCGCGCGAGGGGCGCGTCGACATCATCGAGGAGTACGCCGCGAAGCTCCCGATCGCCGTGATCGCCGAGCTGTTGGGAGTGCCTGCCGCGGATCGTGCCGACATCCTGCGCTGGGGCGACCAGGCCGCCGCCATCCTCGATCCGGGGTTGTCGTGGCGCGACTACGCCCAGGTCGAGACCGCGATGAGGTCCCTACACCACTGGTTCGAGGAACACGTACGCCGCCTCCGCCCCGACCCCGGCGACGACCTCCTCAGCGCGCTCGTGATCGCCGGCGACCTCGACGACATCGAACTCCACGCCCTCGGTCTCCTGCTCCTGGCGGCCGGTTTCGAGACGACCGTCAACCTGCTCGGCAACGCGGTCGCGGCCCTGGACGCTCACCCGGCTCAGCGCTCGCTGCTCCTCGACGATCCGTCTCTTGTTGACTGTGTCATCGAGGAGACCCTGCGCTGGGACCCACCGGTCATGGCCACCGTCCGCGAGGCCTACGCCGCCACGAGCGTGGCGGGCGTGGACGTCGCCAAGGGCACCGCCGTCGCCGTCGTCCTCGGTGGCGCCAACCGGGACCCGTCGGTGTTCGAGGACCCCGACACGTACGACATCACCCGGCCCAACGCCGACCAGCACCTCTCCTTCTCCGCCGGCGCCCACTTCTGCCTCGGCGCCAGCCTCGCCCGCCTCGAGGCCCGCGTAGGCCTCCGCATGCTGTTCGAGCGCTTCCCTGCCCTGCGCGTCCAAGGCGAACCCGTGCGCCGCCCCACCCGCATCCTTCGCGGCTACGCAACCCTGCCCGTCGCCCTGTGAGCCATGGTGTACTACTCCTACTGAGGCACCCGCCGGGGGTGCGTACGGAAGCCTCGGGAGGGCGGACCATGGGTAACGGCGACGAGCTCACCGTTGACTACGACAATCTGAACAAGGTCCATCGGGACCTCGAGGAGCAGAAGGGTCTGGTTCAGAGCCTCGACCTCGGGCGCGCCCCGGCAGCGAGCGCGTTCGGTGGTTCAGCCAAGGGCGAGTGGCTCGCCAACGCGGTGATCAAGGGTCACGAGAACATCGGCAAGGCGAAGAAGGAGACCGTCGAGGGTCTGGAGAAGTACGCCAGCGCCGTCGACGACGCCATCCACGACATTGCTGCGACGGACGAGGGCGCAGCCATCGTCGCGAAGAAGATGGCTGAGGCACTGGCCGTGATGAGCAACCCGCTCGTGATCTTCAGCAAGGAATTCCGTGGGAAGATCCCGATGATCTGACGAGATCAGCCTGGCTCAAAGAGCCTTGTATGTCGGCATGATCTCGGCGATCAGAGCCTCGGCGCCCTTGCGGTCGATGTCCGACTTCGTGAATCGCCAGGTGACTGTCACGCTGTGATCGCCGCCGGGAACCACTGTTCCGTAGTGATCCTCCCACTCGTGTCCGGTGTCGCCTTGGAAGTGATAGAAGGTCGACCCGTTGATCGTCTCATTCGGCAGGCGCTTCAGATTCTGAACGTCATCTGCCAGGGCCTTCTCCTCAAGGGCCGCAAGAGCGTCAACAGCCGCTTCGCCGTCTCCTTCGCCCGCATGTACACCGCCCTGGAAGATTGCTGCGCCAGGCGAGATGCCGATGGCATCCTCCGGCGCACGCATGCTCAACGAAAGATCACCGCTGGACCTGATGTTCCAGTTCGCGGGGACCTGCAGTTGCGCTACCTCTACCGATGCGACCTGCCAATCAGCCGGAACCTCCGGACCGCTTGACCCGGACGGCTCTGCCGTCGCCGAGCCCGATACGTCAGTGGTCGGCTCTGTGGTGGGCGTGTCATTTCCGCACCCGGCGAAACCAGTCGCGGTGACCAGGGTCAGAGCGGCGATCGCGATCGCCCGAGACGTCCTCATGTGACCGCACTCTAGGGCAACTGATGAACGACGGTGACGACCTGGTCGGATGTGTTGTCTAATGGGATCGCGGGGCGATCGGACCCCTTGTCTCGAACGCTCGGGGAGGAAAGCGCGTGTCAACACGAGGCCCATGGATGGAACGTCTTCGGACCTACGTCTCCGGAGCGGACCCGTCCACGATCGACATGCTGATCGATAGTTGGAGAGAGGCGGAGCGCCAGTTCCGCACGTCTGGATCGGTGCTCGTCCAGAGCGGGAAGGCTGCAGAGGACGGTTTTTCGGCGGCGTCGATGTCAGGTCAAGCCGCTCGTCGCAACATGGAGGCTTCGGGCAACAAGACGACCGACAAGAGCGAAGTGATCAAAGCAGCCGTCGAGGCGATGCAGGACGTACGAGCAAAGATCACCACCGCGATGCGCGAGTACGCCAGGCTCGAGGCAACCCTGCCTGCGACCCATGGTGCCGCGCCGAATGCATCCGATCCGAAGTACGCCCAGTCTGGGACAGGAGTCGACGCAGCTCAGGCGACGGAGAACCAGAAGGCCCTCCAAGCTGATCGTGCCGCCCACGCCGCGCGGGAGGCCGCGATCGCCGATGCGGAGCGGGCCGCTGCGCAGCAGGTGCAGGACGTCGACACTTCGGTTGACGATGCTGAGCCGAAGGTCCGGGCTCTCTATGACGATGGCAGCGGTTCTGATCCGGTTCCTGCCGGCAGTTCGGGTTCTCCCGGGTCGGCGAGTCAGGTAGCGGCCGCAGAAGCCCGAATGGCGAAGTACAACTCCGGCACTCTCTACCCCGACGGCTGGGGCCACGAGCTGATCGCTCAGGAGAAGGCCAACATCGAGGCGCACAAGGCCGAGAACAAGCCCGAGTGGAACGGCACCGAGTGGATCAACGCCGACGGCACCCCCGCTCCCGCGACCTCGTACGCAATGGTCGAGACCGCTGACGGCCTTGCGCCGCTCGCTGGCGGGACGGGCGGCATGTCTGCCCTCGCGATCGCCGGCGGCGGTGCCCTGCTCGGTGCCGGCGTCGCCAAGGCGATCGCCAGCAAGCTCTCCGCTGGTGCGTCTGCGAAGGCAGCAACTGCCGGCGCGGCATCGAGGTCAGCCGCTGCCCGGTCCACAGCCGCCAGGGCCGGCGCTGCCGGTGCCCGCGCGGGAGCTGGCGCTGGTGCTGGAGGCCGCGGTGCGGGAGCACGTGGCACGGGAGCCGGCGCGCGTGGCACCGGTGCCGGAGGACGTGGCGCCGGCCGCGGCGGCGCGGGTGGTCGCGCCGGAGCCAGTGGGGCCGGCGGCCGCGGCGCCAAGAAGCGGGACCAGAACGGCACCCAGAACCAAGAGTGGGAAGCCGACTACACCGACGACTGGACCGAGACCGCAAGCGACGTCCTGGACCCCGGAGCCTCCCGTGGCTGGGTCCCGAACGCACCGCAGGGCGACGACTCCGGCGACGAGAAGCGCCGCCGCAACTAGTACGCATCGATTCGCTGATCACACGGCGCGGGTCCGACGTCTATTCGTCGAGCCAGCGCCGTGAGCGTTTGATGTCCGCAGTGCCGCGAGCAACTCTATGGGCCGGCACGTCAGACGCGCCACGTCGTCGCGAATCTCCCCGACCAAGTGACAGTCTGACCCTGACACTGTAGAAATTTTACGTTTAGACTGCCGGGAGCCGGGTAAGACGAAGGTGTCAAGGGCGGCAAATCTCGGGGGGTTTTATGCGCACCAAGACCAGAACGACGTTCGCATCGGGGTTGGTCGAACCAACGGCTGACTCGGGTAGTCGGTCGTGAACGTCCAGGCCGCCTTGGAGGTTCTAGACGAAGCCGGCAACGGTGCGAAAGCTGCGGATTCTGAGGTTTCGCACGCCGCATCTGGGGGCAAGGCATGCTGATCGACAGCAATCCCACAGAGACGATCAGGGTGACGCCGTCGGATATGCGGCGTGCCGCAGGTGCATGGGACGACGCGAGAGACCAGGTTGCGAACGCGAATCCTACGGACCGTGTCCCGGAGGTGGCGACTGCCATGCCAGGTGGTGCGGCAGCCCGCCAGGTGACCCAACTGACGAATGAGTTCCACGGTCGTTTCAAGTCTTGGTGTGAAGGCGCAACCGAGCAGGCGGAGGCTTTGAACAAAGCGACAAGAGAGTACGAGACCGCCGATCAACAAGCCGCAGATGAGGGCAGGAAGCAAGAGTCTGTTGTCAACCACGGCTTCCAGAATGGCTCCTCGGGAATCACGGTGAGCCGTGGCCCGGCAACCTTCGACCCACGTGAGTCGCCCAGCGACCGCACTGCCTACCTCGAGGAGCGTATGAACGGCGGTGGTCTCTGATGGTCACCATTGATGAGGTGCTGGCGTGGAAGCCGAGCGTCATCGACAGCCTGGCCGAGTACTTCTACGACAAACGCACGATCGTGGTGAGGCTTCAGGACGAGATCAACGATGCCAAGCCTCCTGAGTCTTGGGTCGCGCCTGCTCGGGCCGAAGCTTTGAAGGCCTACGAGGAGAAGCGGCTAAAACTCAACGATATCGCTGCTCAACTATCTGATCTCGCCCTCGCCTCGAAGGAAGCCGGCAAAGAGATCAAGGGCGCGCAGGACGACCTGCACGCAGTCCTCAACGAAGCGTCAGGCGAGGGCTACAAGGTGAACCACCGTACGGGCGAGGTCGAGCCGCCCAAGCTTGAGCCGCCAGATCCGATGCGCCCGTCCTACCATTTCCAGGACGATGAGCGCCGCTATGAAGAGGCGCTCGCGGACCAGGCCATGCAAGCGAAGGAGTTCGTCGATCGAATCGAGAAGGCGCTCAAGCGTGCTGAGGCCGCCGACGTTGGGCTCGCCAAGTCGATGGCGGATGTGGTCGCAGGAATGACCCGTGGTGGCGATGGGACCATCAAGGAAGCAGTGGCATCCCAACTGCCGCCGTCGCTCGACAGGATGAGCCCCGGGGAGATCGCCGAATTGCTCGGCGATGAAATTGCCATCGACACCATCATGACGTATCTCGAAGGGAGTATTCCGGTCTACAAATTCCTCACGGCCGACTTCGAGGGATCCGCGCAGTATCGGGTCATGCAGAACGGGGAAGTCAAGATGTCGCTCAAAATGGGGGCCGGGGTCGGGCTCGGAGTGAACGGCGAGGTCGAGGCCAGTGCCGGTGTTGGAGGCTTTACAGACTTCGAGATCACTTTCAAGTCCAAGGCGGAGGCCGAACGGTTCCTAGCCGGTCTTGACGACGCGGCGAAGGATGTTAGTTGGAGCGCTGGTAGACCGATGCCCGCCGGACTCGCCGAATACATCAATGATCAGAATGTGACCAGTCGAAAGGTCGGTCTATACGCGAAGGGTGATATCGGGTTCGAGACCCCGTACGTCGGGAGCAACACCGGTGCCCGTGCTGAAGGCTGGTACGACGAGGAGAAGCGTGAGTACGGCATCAGAGTTGAGGGGTCGTTGGACGTAAAGGGTGGCATTCCGGAAGCCGGGGTGAAAGCAGGAGGAGCTTTCGACTTCTCGGGGGAAGTGAAGACCAACTTACGTGGCGCTCCTCAAGAGGTAAGTCTATCGGGTGCACTGACGGGCGAGATCGCGAACCAGAAGTTGGGCCTCGATATCCCGGGCCTTGGATCAGGTGGAGGCGGGGACGTCGAACTCAAGATGAGTCGCGATAACGTCATGTGGGGCGAGATGGAGGAGGCGCTGAAGTCGGGCGACATGTCCCGTGCCGCGGATATCGCCATAGACCATGGGCAGGTGGTCGTTCGAGCAACGACCGTTACGCAGGCAGACCAGGAGATCGGGCCAGTAGACGGCGGTGCTAAGCAAACAGCAACGCAACGCACGCTGGTTCGGCCGCCGAACACGACCGAGTTTGTCGACGTCGCATGAGAGACGCGACCGGGCGGAGTTGGCGGGAGCCCGGAACTGTGACGGCTGGACACGCCAACGATGACATTGCTTCGGTGCCGATAAGGGCAGTCGATCTCGGCGGCGTCGCTTTGGTGGCGCCCCTCGGGTCGCCGACCTACACCCGGGGGACCTACGGTCAGATGTGGCAATGGATCGGCAACGGGAACAGCCTGATCAGCCTCGTCGTCGCCGCCCGCCCGGGTGCACAGGAGTCGGCTGACGGGGTACGACATCGCCTTCTCGCGGAGACCGATCGGATCAGCGCGCCTCTGCGGCGCCCTGCCGATGGAGAACGACCCCGTCCAGAGTCTGTTGACGTTCCTGGGGCGGTCGCAGCATTCAAAATGCCTGTGGATGGGATCCGTGAAGGAGTCCGGTTGCACAACGGTGTGTTGGTCGCATCGGACGGTGCCACGACGTACCTCGTCCATGCTGCCGTAACGGACACCGAGACTGGTCGTCGGCTAGCCTCGTCATTGTTGTCCAGCCTGCAGTTGCTCGAATAGGAGATGCGTGTGCTCAAATGGGTTTTGATCGGAGTCGGCTCCCTAGCCGCTGTGGTCGCTGTTTTCATCGGAGTTGTGTGGTTTCTCTTCACCCGCGAGGGAGACGATGCAAGCGCACTTACTGAGCAAGGTAGCGCCGAAGTTCTCGAGCTGACAGATGCCGGGAGCTCATACATCGTTGTCTATCGATACGACTTCAATGGGCAGACGTTCTACGGTAAGACCAGCATCTACCGCAAGAGTATGCGTCGCGGGGATACCTACGGAATCTGCGTCAACCCCAGTAATCCGTCCCAGCACACGGAGATGAATCCCGGTTGTCCCCCAGAGATTTCTAATGGGGTCTTCGAAGGTGTAGAGCAGAAGCCGAGTCTTTGATATCGATAGTCGCTCATCCTGCAACGCGACCCACTTGGTCCGTGGAGGTCGACGCTGTCTCGGGGAAAGTCACGGTTGGGTGACAACTTTGGCTGCTCGCTCGTGTTTCCTAGCGCTGTAGTAAGCCGTCGAAGCGGGCATCCAGAGCAGCACGACGATGGCGATGGTCAACGCCTGATTTGCCAGGTTGTAAACTACGGAGATTGCGACGAGATTTTCTTGAACTATCGATAGTGCGAAGTTGGCCACTGCGAACAGAAGGCCTATGGCTCCCATGACGGTTGCCGCGATTCTTGCCCATCCGTAGCCGCTTCGGTTGGTGAACGCCATTGTTATCCACAATGCGATCTCGATCAGAGCCCAGGCCGCGGCAATGCCAACGGACAGCCAGATGCCGGCCTCGGAGAGGCTGTCCATGCGGACGTAGCTGTCTCCATACTTCTCCTCAAGGCGCGCGTTGTTGCTTGCGACCACCGCGAGCATCTCGACATACACGACGACGACGCTGAGCGCGGCCAATGCTGCGCCGATCCAGATGCCGATCACGGCCAGCCTGAGGGTCTGCGGGCGCTCGATCGGGCCCGCTGGCGCCCGAACGCTGCCCTGGTCAATGCTCTGTTGATCTGACATGACATCCCCTCGAGTGACTGCCGTGAACTCGGGCATCGTCTCACGCTCTTCGGGGGACGGGAACGCGTTGGTCCCGCCGCGCTCGCCAGGGCGGTGCCAACTCATCGAACTCGGGTAAGAGCGTGGTGGGATCGATCCGTTCGGGGGCGAAGAAGCCACGCCCTGAATGGGCCCCCACCCTCGGCGGGAACGCTGTGCTGGCCGCTGCTGCTAGCCGTGCTGAAAACCCAACGTGCCGCTCGCACTAGTTCGCAAAGAGCCTGCCAAGGAAGCTTTGTGGCTCCAGTCGTGAGACTGGAGCCAGCCGAAGAGCGGGTCCTGGGTCCGACTGGTCTCGAAGGAGTGGACCGCCGGCTCAATGCCCACTTCGGGGCCGTCGCCGCCGGTTGAGGAGCGGTGAGGCCACCGAATTGGAAGCCCCAGGACTTTCGACGCGTTTGCCGGAGTGCCACTGCAGCATGCCGCCAAGACCGACACCGTCGTCGGTGAAACCTGCGTTCCATTCAGAGGACCTGCTGACCTCGTTGTAGTCGAACGTCCCGTTGTGCTCGTTGAGGGTGACGGTCAGGCGGTAGGACTCGTCGGCTTGCGTCGCCTAGGTGGGGTGGAGGCTGGTCACCTTGGCGATGTCCCACCAGCCGACGATCTGGTTCCCCTGCGCGCAGTAGCTGAAGGTTCGATCGGGGACGTTCAAAGTCACGATCTGAGGGAGCATTTCCGAGAGTGGTGTGGCCACATCTCTTAACCAAATCTCTCAACTCAACTTTTCAGCAGGCGTCATAGACGTACGCGGAGTCCTTCTGTCCTACGAGGTCGCGGTCGCGGAGGATGGTGAGCGGGGCGCGGGCAGGATCGGCGCAGACGTCGGCGAAGGGGAGGTCGGCTTCGGCTAGAGAGTCGGGGTATTCGATCTGGAGCACATGCGAGCCGTAGACGTCGGTGTAGGCGGCGCACTCGGAGTAGGCGCCGCACTCCTCGACGACGGCGAAGTCGAAGCCGAGGTCGTCGTGGGCGGGGCGGGCGGCTTCGGCGGCGTTCTTCTGGGCGATCGCGAGACCGAGGTCGTGGGCGGCGGTGACGTACTCCGCGGCCAGGGCGAAGGCGCCGTCCTTCGAGATCGCGTCGAAGCGGGTCCAGGTGTCGAGGTTGTCGATCTCGACGGCGTCGAAGCCCGAGTCGGCGCAGTCCTCGATGACCGGCTCGATCACCTCGAGGATCGACGCCCGAGCAGACGCGGTGGAGGGGTCGAGGATGATCTCGTCGGGCCAGTCGGGGTCGCGTACGGGATCGCCGGAGGCGTCGCGCAGCAGCGCGGACGGGCGGTCGGACCAGTCGGCGCCGGGCTGGGTCTGGAAGCCGTTGACATAGCAGACGTTGTAGGCGCCCTCGAGGGGCGCGGCGGTGGCGTCGCGTACGACCACGTCGATCGGTGAGCCGTCGGTCAGCCGAGAGGCGGCACCTCCGAGCTGGTAGTCGAAGACGCCTTCCGTCGGTGGGAGTGCGACAGAAGGGGAGCCGCAACCCACCAGGGTGAACAGGCCGACAAGTAGAGCGAGGGCCGGGCTGCCACTGGCCGCCCGGCCCTGCGTACGTGAGCGGATCAGTGGAGGACCGTGGGAGCGGCGGCTCCGTGCTCGGCCTTGCTCTTGGGCAGGAACCACGCGGGGATGAGCGTGACCAGCACCAGGATCGCGGCGATCACGAAGGTGGTCGAGAACGCCTCGGCCATCTCGGCTGGGATGGCCTTGAAGACCTCGGGCAGCTTGGCCGGGTCCAGACCCAGCGAAGCGGCGGCCTCGCCGACCTTCTGCTGGTTGGCTGGGTCTGCCAGGAATTTCTCCAGTCCGTCGGCCGGGACGCCGAGCTTGTCGGCGAGGTCGTCGGCGGCGGAGATCGACTCCTTGCCCGCCAGGGCGTTGGTGAGCAGCACCGAGAAGAGCGCGGTGCCCGCTGAGGCGGCGACCTGCTGGACGATGTTCACCAGGGTCGTGCCTCGGGCGATGGTGTGCTCGCGCAGCGTCGCCTGGGCGGCGGCGAAGGTCGGCATCATCGTCGCGCCCATGCCGAGGCCCATGATGAACAGCGACAGGAGGAGGTACCAGTAGGGCGTGGCCTCGTCGAGCCGCGAGAACATGAACATGCCCACCGCGATCGTGGTCAGACCGCTGAGGACGATCTTGCCCGGACCGGTGCGGTCCGCGAGCATGCCGGCGATCGGCATCGTGACCATCGCGCCCAGACCCTGCGGAGCCAGGAGCAGGCCGGCGTGGAGGGCGTCCTCGCCGCGTACCTGCTGGTAGTAGAGCGGGAAGAGCAGCGAGGCACCGAAGAACGCCATCGCGAAGATCGACAGGGTGATCACCGCGACGGTGAGCTCCTTGTTGCCGAAGAGGCGTACGTCGATCAGCGGGTGGTCGTTTCGGGACGACAGTGCCCACGGGATGAACGCGGCGATCAGCACCAGGCCCACGACCATGAAGGAGAGCACCTTGGTGTCCAGCAGCGTGCCGGCCTCGGGGATCGAAGAGACGCCGTAGAGGAACAGCGCCAGACCCGGGGACAGCAGCACCATGCCGAGGAAGTCGAAGGACTGCGACGGCTCGACGTGGTCCTTGGGCAGGGCTCGCCAGGCGTACACCAGGGCGATGACGCCGATCGGGATGTTGATCAGGAAGATCCAGTGCCACGACGCCGAGTCGATCAGCGCGCCACCGATGATGGGGCCGAGGATCGGACCGAGGAGCATGGGTACGCCCAGGATCGCCATCACGCGACCGACCCGTTCGGGTCCGGCGGCGCGGGTCAGGATCGTCATGCCGAGCGGCATCAGCATGCCGCCGCCGAGCCCCTGGAGGACGCGGAAGCCGACCAGCATCGGCAGCGTCGTGGCCAGCGCGCAGAGCGCCGAGCCGAGCGCGAAGAGCACGATCGCGGTCATGTAGAGGCGTTTGGTGCCGAACCGGTCGGCGGCCCAACCGGTCAGCGGGATCACCGTCGCCAGGGCGAGGGTGTAGCCGGTCATCGTCCAGGCGACCTCGGCAGAGGTGGCGTCGAACTCGCGCTGGAAGGTCTCCAGCGCGACGGAGACAACGGTGATGTCGAGGATCGACATGATCGATCCGAGTACGACGACGCCCGCGACGATGAGCACGCTCTTGTCGAGGTGATCGTCCGGTGCCTTCTTGGCAGAGATGTCTGTCACGGGTTGACAGCCTACGTGTGGGTTGATAGGTCCCCTAGCCATTATTTACTTTTGACTAGTGACCTGGCTCACCCGCAGTTCTGCGGCGGCGAGCGGCGGCGAGCATGACGGTCTTGATCGCTCGGTAGACCGGGCGGATCAGCCAGCCGGGCACCGTGCCGTGGCGCTCCTCCTCCCAGACCCGCGCCCGCGGGTGGGACTGCAGCAGCCGGTCGACCAGCGCCGGTGACCCGCCCGATGGCGCGCCGGCGAGCACGTCGACGCGACACACGTGCTTGATGTTGGCGTACCCGTACTGCGCTGGGTTGACCAGTCGCAGCGGGGCGCCGTGATCGCCGTCGAGCGGCCGGCCACCGAGCCGGTCGGCGAGCAGGACGTCGTCGGCGAGGAGATCTTCGAGCTCGGCCACGAAGTGTTCGCCGTCGAGGCCGCGCACGAGGACGTGTGTCACGACCGTGCCCGGTGCGACGGCCGGTGCGACGTGACGCCGGTAGACGTCGGCGAAGGCGACGCCCTCCCACTGAAGGCCCGTCACCGACCATCCGGCGACGCAGTGGAAGTCGGCGTGAAGGTCGCGACGACCCTTGCCGACGAGCTCTTCCACGGTGATCTCGATCGGCGTCTTGAGCGCTCCGCCGAACACCACCGTCGGATGTTCGGGCGCCGTCGGTGGGGGCTGGTCGACACGACGGCCGAAGCGCGGGAAGAAGTCGATGCGCCGCTGTCCAGGTGGGAGGGCGGCGCGTGGATGCGTGGTCTCAGTCATGTCAGCCACCGTGGCAGGGCTCCGGCATGGCGCGCCTCAACCTTGGGGGGCGACCACCTCATCCTCGAGGATGAGAAACCGTCGGTGGTGGCGACTACGGTCGTGTCCATGTCCTTCGTTCCCGTCACCGGTCGCGCGGTCTTCCGCCCGGCGCAGCCGCCGCGGGACTCAGCCATCGAGTTCGTGGACTCCCGGCGGTCGGTGTCGTTGCCGATGCGGGCCGCGCTGCCGGTCCTGAAGAAGGCGTACGCAGCCACCGACCTGCATCCCTCGGTTGCTCTGGTCGCATCAGCAGCCCATCTCGGGCTCCGGTTCGTGGCCGCGGGACAGCTGGAGCCCGACGGTGGCTCCTGGGCTGTGCGCTACACCCCGGAGGACGAGGAGCGGGTGCGGTTGCTGGCCACCTCGCGCGCCTATGAGGATCTGGACGGAGAGGCGGCCGAGCTGCTGGTGCGAGAGATCGTGGCCGCGGTCGCGGACGCGGTGCCGACCTCGGCGCCGAAGGCCTCTGGGTCGAGTGCGTTCCGGGAGTCGTTGCAGACCCGGTTGTCGCGCTATCGGACCGATGAGGGGCCGGTGACGGCCTCGTTGCCGTCGTTGGTGCGGCTCTCGTTCCGTGTCGAGGCGCCGGAGGAGGACCTGCTCATCGGGTCGCTGACGTTGGTGCCGCAGGTGCACGATGAGGCCGACCCGCTGCACGTGGCCGATGCCGCTCGGCTGTGGGACGAGGCCGACGATCACGGGTTCGGCCCCCGGGCGCGTACGCATGCGCAGGTCGCTCTCCGCGGTGCCGCGGAGGCGTGGCCCGTGCTCGACAAGCTGCTCGACCTGCCGGTGCCCTCGTCCCTGACCCTGGCCAGCGATGAGGTCGTCGGCCTGCTCGAGGACGGCGTCGAGTGGCTCAAGGAGCGCGGTGTCGACGTGCTCTGGCCGCGTTCGCTGTCGCGGGACCTGACGACGTCGGTGGCGGTGGACCGAGTGGGGTCCTCGTCGACCGGCGCGCGCGAGGATCTGATGCGCGAGTCGCCGCTCGGGGAGAAGGGCCTCTTCGCCTTCCAGTGGCAGCTGGCGCTCGGCGGCGAGCCGCTCGATGCCGCCGAGATGGACTCCCTGGCCGCGGCCGCGGGTCCGGTGCTTCGGCTGAGAGGGGCATGGGCGGTCGTCCATCCTTCGGTCCTCCGACGTGCGCGCAAGCGACTGCTCAAGCGGATCAGCGGCGGGGAGGCGCTGGCCGTCGCCCTGACCGGTCAGGTGCCGAAGGAGGTCACCGAGGCGGCACCGGGCGAGCAGGTGATCATCGGGGCCTCGATCGCGCGCCTTCGCGACGAGGTGATCGCGGCCACCTCGGGGCCTCCTGTCGAGGTGCCTACCGGGCTGCAGGCCACAATGCGTGGCTACCAGGTCGAGGGGCTGACCTGGTTGGCCGGGATCACCTCGCTCGGGCTCGGTGGTTGTCTGGCCGACGACATGGGGCTCGGGAAGACCCTGATGACGATCGCCCTCCACCTCCATCGGCAGAAGGAGCATTCGGGGCCGACCCTGGTTGTGTGCCCGGCGAGCCTGCTGGGTAACTGGGAGGCCGAGCTCGCCCGGTTCGCTCCCGAGGTGGAGGTGCGACGCCACCATGGTGCCGAGCGCGACGTCGAGGGCGCGAGCGGGGTGGTGCTGACGACGTACGGCACGATGCGGCGCGACACCGAGCTGCTCTCGGCAGTGCCGTGGGGGCTCGTCGTCGCCGATGAGGCGCAGCACGTGAAGAACGCTGCCTCCGCGACCGCGAAGGCGCTCCGCGAGATCCCTTCCCACGCCCGGGTGGCGCTGACCGGAACCCCGGTGGAGAACAACCTGACCGAGCTGTGGGCGCTGCTCGACTGGTGCGTGCCGGGTCTGCTCGGGAGCAGGCTGGCCTTCCGCCGCGCCTGGGCGAGCCAGATCGAGGCCGGCGCGGACGTCGGGAAGGCGAAGGAGTTCGCCTCGCTGGTCGGGCCGTTCATGCTGCGCCGCCGAAAGTCGGACCCCGGGGTGGCTCCCGAGCTCCCACCCAAGACCGAGACCGACCACCTGCTGTCGCTGACGCGGGAGCAGACGGTGCTCTACGAGGCCTACGTGCGCGACGCGATGGCGAGGATCGAGCGGCTCGACGCCGATGACCCGCAGCGGCGCGGGCTGGTGCTCAGCCTGCTCACCGGGCTCAAGCAGATCTGCAACCACCCGGCGCAGTTCTTGAAGCAGGAAGGCGGACGGATCGCGGGGCGGTCGCAGAAGATCGACCTCCTCGACGAGCTGGTCTCCACCGTGCTCGCCGAGTCGGGGGCCGTCCTGATCTTCACGCAGTACGTCGCGATGGCCCGGCTCCTCGAGGCCCACTGGGCCTCGGCCGGTGTCGCCCACCAGTTCCTGCACGGCGGCACCCCGGTCGCGGAGCGTTCGCGGATGGTCTCGCGCTTTCAGGACGGCGAGGTCCCGGTCTTCCTGCTCTCCCTCAAGGCCGGCGGGGTCGGGCTCAACCTGACTCGCGCCGACCACGTGATCCACGTCGACCGCTGGTGGAACCCCGCGGTCGAGGACCAGGCCACCGATCGGGCTCACCGCATCGGCCAGACGCGTACGGTCCAGGTGCACCGGCTCATCACCCAAGGCACCGTCGAGGAGCGCGTCGCGGAGCTGCTGCAGCGCAAACGGGTCCTCGCGGACGCGGTCCTCGGAGGCGGCGAGGCCGCCTTCACCGAGCTGTCCAACGCCGAGCTCCGTGAGCTGGTCAAGCTCGGTCCCCAGAAGCGCCGAAAACGGCGCCGGATCGCTTCATGAGCAAAGCGTTGACCTTCGCCCGCGAGCCGCACCGGCGCGGGATGGTGCGGGTCGAGTCGTGGTGGGGCCGAGCGTTCCTGCGGGCGATCGAGGAGCTCGCGTACGACGCCAACCAGCTCTCCGGCGCTCGGTCGCTCGCCCGCTCGGGGCGGATCGGCGGCCTGGTCGTCGAGCCCGGGCGGTTTGCGGCGGCGGTCGATGACGAGCTCGGGTTGTGGACGGTGACCGGCACGGTGCCGGAGCTGGGCGCAGAGTCCGTCGCCGCGCTCTCGGAGGTCCTCGGTGCCTCGCCCGAGCGGGCCGAGGCGCTCCTGGTCGGTGAGCTGCCGCTGGACGTGGCCGAGCACGCCGAGGAGGCCGGGGTCGAGCTGGTTCCCTATGGCGAGGAACTCGCGGTCACCTGCACGTGCGGGCACTGGCACGCGGTGTGCGGCCACTCGCTCGCGGTGCTGCACCAGCTCTGCTGGATCGTCGATCGCGACGCGTCCGCGCTGCTTCATCTGCGTGGGGCGGAGCGTGACGAGCTGCTGGCGGGCCTGCGGAGGGGACTGCGTCAGGATCGGCCGGCAGGGCCGGCGGCGGTCGACGTCGCTGCGCCCGGCGAGTCGACCCGCGACCAGGTCGACGACGTCGAGATCGCGCTCGACGCGGTGCTCCGAGCGCGCCACCTGCTCGAGGAGTGAGATGCCTCCGGAGCTCACGCGATAACCTCGTGCAATGACCTCGGCCCCGACGAAGACCAGGCGCGAGCAGATCCTGGACACCGCGGCCGAGCTCTTCGCGGCCCGTGGCTTCCACGGAGTCTCCGTCTCCGAGCTCGGCGCTGCCTGCGGAATCTCCGGCCCGGCGCTCTACAAGCACTTCCCGAGCAAGGACGCGATGCTCGCCGAGATGCTCGTCTCGATCTCCCAGGAGCTGCTCCGCGAAGGACGCGTCCGCGTGAAGGGCGCGTCGAGCACCGCTGAGGCCATCGATGCGCTGATCGACTGGCACGTCGACTTCGCGCTGCGCGACCGGGCCCTGATCGTCGTCCAGGAGCGCGACTGGCAGTCGCTCCCGCACGAGGCTCGCGAGCAGGTGCGCACCCTGCAGCGGAAGTACGTCGACCTCTGGGCCGACCAGCTCCGCGACCGCAACCCGGCGCTGGCTCTCGACAGCGCCCGCGCGATGGCCCACGCCGTCTTCGGCCTCATCAACTCCACCCCTCACAACCGGGTCCTCCCCGAGGAAGCGACCCGCGCGGTGCTCACCAAGATGGCCCGAGGCGCCCTCGCCGAGTAGCCGCCGAGCCGCCCCGGCCGCGGGTGACTTCGGTGTGGGGCTTGTCACCCGAGGTTAATGAACGTTAACCTCGGTCCATGGCGTCGAATCTGCGCGAGCTGACGCTCGAGCTGCGAGAGCGGCTCGAGCGCGTACGGCAAGGGGGGAGCGAACGCTCCCGGCAACGGCACACCGACCGCGGGAAGCTGCTCCCGCGCGACCGGGTGGACGGTCTTCTCGACCCCGGGTCACCGTTCCTGGAGGTGAGTCCGCTGGCGGCGTACGGGATGTACGACGACGGGGACGAGTGGGCGGTGCCGTCGGCCGGGGTGGTCGCCGGGATCGGGCTGGTGAGCGGGCGCAAGTGCATGATCGTGGCCAACGACGCGACCGTGAAGGGTGGCACCTACTACCCGCTGACGGTCAAGAAGCACCTGCGAGCCCAGACGATCGCGGCCGAGAACAATCTCCCGTGCATCTACCTCGTCGACTCCGGCGGCGCGTTCCTGCCGAAGCAGGACGAGGTCTTCCCCGACCGTGAGCACTTCGGGCGGATCTTCTTCAACCAGGCCAACATGTCCGCACGCGGGATCCCGCAGATCGCCTCGGTGATGGGGTCGTGCACCGCCGGTGGCGCCTACGTGCCGGCGATGAGCGACGAGACCGTGATCGTGCGCGACCAGGGCACGATCTTCCTCGGCGGGCCGCCGCTGGTGAAGGCGGCCACGGGCGAGGAGGTCACCGCCGAGGAGCTCGGGGGCGGGCTCGTCCACGCGACGAAGTCGGGTGTCGTCGACCACCTGGCCGACGACGACAAGCACGCGCTCGAGATCGTCCGCGGCATCGTCTCGACGCTGCCGGAGCAGGAGACGCGGACGACGACGTACGACGAGCCGGTGGAGTCTCCCGAGACCCTCGCCGACGTCGTGCCCGCCGACACGAAGACGCCCTACGACGTACGCGAGGTGATCCGCCGCATCGTCGACGGGTCCAAGCTGCAGGAGTTCAAGGCGCTCTACGGCGAGACGCTGGTCTGCGGGTTCGCCCACATCGAGGGGCAGCCGGTCGGCATCGTCGCCAACAACGGCATCCTCTTCTCCGAGTCGGCGCTCAAGGGCGCCCACTTCGTGGAGCTGTGCAACCAGCGCGGCATCCCGCTGGTGTTCCTGCAGAACATCACCGGGTTCATGGTCGGCAAGGAGTACGAGAACAAGGGCATCGCCCGCGACGGCGCCAAGCTCGTCACCGCCGTCGCCTGCTCGGTGGTCCCGAAGTTCACCGTCGTCATCGGCGGGTCCTACGGCGCCGGCAACTACGGCATGTGCGGGCGTGCGTACGACCCGAGGTTCCTGTGGATGTGGCCCAACGCGCGGATCTCGGTCATGGGCGGCGAGCAGGCCGCGTCGGTGCTCGCGACCGTCGCCGGCAAGCCGGACGACGAGGAGTTCAAGGCGCCGATCCGGGACCAGTACGAGACCCAGGGCTCTCCCTACTACGCCACCGCGCGCCTGTGGGATGACGGCATCATCGACCCCGCCGACACCCGACGGGTGCTGGCGATGGGGCTCGCGGTGGCAGCGAACGCGCCGACCCCCGAACCCCGCTACGGAATCTTCAGGATGTGACTGGGATGTTTGAGTCTGGGATGTTCGAGAGTGTTCTGGTCGCCAACCGCGGCGAGATCGCGCGACGCGTCTTTCGCACCTGTCGTGAGCTGGGGATCCGCACGGTCGCGATCTACACCGCGCTCGACGCGGACGCGCCCCACGTACGCGACGCCGACGAGGCCGTCGAGGTCGCGTCCTACCTCGACGCCGATGCGGTGGTCGCGGCCGCCGCCGAGGCCGGTGCCGAGGCCGTCCACCCGGGCTACGGGTTCCTCTCCGAGCGAGCCGAGTTCGCACGCGCGGTGGCGAAGGCGGGGCTGACCTGGGTCGGTCCGACGCCCGAGGTGATCGAGCAGATGGGCCGCAAGGACGCGGCCCGGGAGATCGCGGTCGCCGCCGGCGTACCTGTGGTTCCGCGGGGCGAGGACAGCCCCTACCCGCTGCTGGTCAAGGCCGCGGCGGGTGGCGGCGGCAAGGGCATGCGGATCGTCCGCTCGCCGGAGGAGCTGGACGAGGCGCGCGCGGCGGCGGCCCGGGAGGCGCTGAGCGCGTTCGGCGACGAGACCCTCCTGATCGAGAAGTACGTCGAGCGTGGCCGTCACATCGAGGTGCAGGTCTTCGGCGACACCCACGGCAACGTCATCCACCTCTTCGAGCGGGACTGCTCCGTCCAGCGCCGCCACCAGAAGGTGATCGAGGAGGCGCCCGCCCCGACGCTCACTGACGAGCAGCGGAACCTGGTCCTGACCAGCGCCGTCGCACTCGCTCGCCAGGTCGACTACACGGGCGCCGGGACGGTCGAGTTCCTCCTGGACGAGGCGTCCGGCGAGGCGTACTTCCTGGAGATGAACACCCGTCTCCAGGTCGAGCACCCGGTCACCGAGGAGGCGGTCCGCATCGACGGGTCCGCCGCCGATCTCGTCGCGCTCCAGCTCCGGGTCGCTGCCGGTGAACCGCTGGGCATCGCCCAGGACGACGTACGCATCGACGGTCACGCCATCGAGGTCCGGGTCTACGCGGAGGACGCCTTCGAGGGCTTCCTGCCGCAGGCCGGCCGCACCTCGATCGTGCGCTGGCCCGAGAGCGCCCGAGTGGAGCACGCTCTGGAGAGCGAGCAGGTGGTCAGCACCGCCTACGACCCGATGCTCGCCAAGGTGATCGTCCACGGCGCCGACCGCGAGGAGGCCCGTACGGCGATGGTCAAGGCCCTCGACGCGACCGCCGTCCTCGGACTGACCACCAACACCGGCTTCCTGCGCGTGCTGGCCGCCTCCGACGCCTTCCGGGACGCGGAGATCGACACCGCCTGGCTCGACCGCAACGAGGTGCCCGCGCCCGACCCCGAGGTGCCGCGGACCCTCGTCGCCTGGGTCAGCGCGATGTTGTCGGCGGCGTCGGACACCACGACGCCGTTCCGTGCCGACGGCTGGCGCCTCGCCGGCTCACCGGCGCCGACCATCGTCGACCTCGACCGCAGCGTCACCGTCGACCGCCCCTCCGGCCGCGTCGCCAGCGATGTCGCCAGTCACCTCGTCCGGCAGCTCAGCGCGGCCGACCACGTGCTCCTGGCCATCGTCGACGGCGTACGCCACTGGGCGGCCATCAACGTCCAGCCCGGCCTCGCCGAGATCGTCCACCAAGGACACCGCTTCGACTTCTCCCCGCCCGACCGCGTAGCCGGTGCCGCCGCCCACCACAGCGACGGCGCAGTCGAGGCCAAGATGCCCGGCACCGTCATCGACGTACGCGTCCAGGTCGGCGACACCGTCGAGGAGGGCCAGGTCCTCGGTGTCATGGAGGCGATGAAGATGGAGGTCTCCCTCAAGGCGCCGTTCGCCGGCACCGTCACCGTGGTCGGCGCGTCAGCGGGATCCCAGGTGCCCCTCGGCGCGGAACTGTTCGTCGTGGAGCCGACCGATGACTGACCGTGACCCGTGTAACACGTTGTTCGTAGGACTGTCCGGTCGTTCCACTAGGGCGAGTAGTCCTACGAACAGCGTGTTACACGTGGAACGAACCCAGCAGGAGCCAACCTCATGACCAGCCTCCCCGCCGTCGTACGCCAAGACGGCCTCCCCACACAGGTGACGATCTACGAGGTCGGTGCGCGTGACGGCCTCCAGAACGAGAAGACGGCGATCGACACCGGCGTCAAGGCCGACCTGATAACCCGGCTGCTCGATGCCGGGCTGAGCCCGGTGGAGGCGACGAGCTTCGTGCACCCGAAGTGGGTGCCGCAGCTGGCCGATGCCAAGGAGCTGATGACGGAGCTCGTGGACAGGCTCGGCGACAGGGCCAGAGAGCTCCCGGTGCTCGTCCCCAACGAGAGGGGCCTCGACCGGGCGCTCGAGCTGGGGCTGCGTCACATCGCGATCTTCGGCAGCGCGACGGAGACGTTCGCCAACAAGAACCTCAACCAGACCTTCGACGGCCAGTGGGCGATGTTCGAGCCGACGATGAGCCGCGCGAAGGCCGAAGGCATGACCGTCCGCGGCTATCTGTCGATGTGCTTCGGCGACCCCTGGGAGGGCCAGGTGGAGATCGCGAAGGTGGTCGAGGCGGGCAAGCGGCTCCTCGATCTCGGTGCCGACGAGCTCAGCCTCGGCGACACGATCGGCGTCGCCACGGCCGGGCACGTGAAGGCCCTGATCGAGGCGTTCAAGGAGGCCGGCGTCACGACCGACCGGCTCGCGCTGCACTTCCACGACACGTACGGCCAGGCTCTGGCCAACACCCTCGCCGGCCTCCAGTCCGGGGTGACCACCTACGACGCCAGCGCGGGCGGCCTGGGCGGCTGCCCCTATGCCAAGTCGGCCACGGGCAACCTGGCCACCGAGGACCTGCTCTGGATGCTCGACGGCCTCGGGATCGAGCACGGTGTCGATCTCGACAAGGTCGCCGACACGAGCAGCTGGCTCGCCGGCCACCTCGGCAGGCCGAGCCCCTCGGCCGTCGTACGTGCCTTGCGGTCATAGCTGGAGACACGCCCTAGACTGCATCCAAGAGTGACGGCCGGGTGACAAAAGACGGACCGCCGCGACAATCTCTACTAACTTGGTGCAGAATAGCGGGATCATGGCGCGCAAAGTCTTCCTCCACGTCGGCGCTCCGAAGACGGGCACGACGTACCTCCAGGACAGGTTGTTCCACAACCGGGTGTCCCTGGAGAAGCATGGCGTCTTCTACCCGGTCGGCGGCCAGCCCGACTTCTTCCGGCCGGCGCTCGACCTGATCGACCGTCCGTGGGGCGGGATGAGGAAGACCGTCCACGGCGAGTGGGACGCGCTGGTCAAACGGGTGCGCCGCGACGAGTCCGAGACGATCCTGATCAGCCACCACCTCTTCGCCGGAGCCCGGCCCGACCGGGTCGAGAAGGCGATGACCGACCTCGGCGAGGGCGGCCGCACAGAGGTGCACATCGTCTACACCGCTCGCGACATCGCGCGCGTGCTGGCGGCGGAGTGGCAGGACCAGGTGCAGCGCGAGCGCAAGGTCACCTTCGCGCGCTACCTCGAGCGGATGCAGACCGCGAAGCAGTCGCGCTCGGCCGCCTGGTTCTGGCGTACGCACGGCCTGCCCGACGTGCTCAGCCGGTGGGGTCGCAACCTGCCGCCGGAGCGCGTGCACCTGGTCACCGTGCCGCACGACGGCGCGCCGAGCGAGCTGCTCTGGCGCCGGTTCTGCGAGGTCATCGGCATCGAGGAGTCCTGGACCCCGATCGACAGCGACCGCCACAATCAGTCGCTCGGCCGTGCCGAGGCGACGCTGCTGCGCCGGCTCAACGCGCGGCTCGAGTCGCAGGAGCTCCCCCGCGAGGACTACCGCCACATGGTCACTGAGGTGATCGCCAAGCGCACCCTCGCCCACCGCGACGGTCGAGAGCGGGTCACCATTCCGCCGACCACCTTCGACTGGGCCGACCAGGTCGCCGAATCCTGGATCGAGTGGGCCGAGCTGGCCAAGGTCGACATCGCCGGCGACCTCGACGACCTCCGCCCGCAGCGACCCGACGCCGACGTCGAGTGGATCGACCCGGACGCACCGCGCACCAAGGATGTCGCCGACGCGGCGATCGACGCCCTGGTCGCGGTCGTCGTCGAGGCGGCCCGCACCGACCCGCCCCAGCGCCCCGTCGCGTCCCGCGCTGCCAGTCTGATGCGGCGGGTCAAGGGGCGACGCTCCTGATGCCAGCTGCACCCACCAGGGGTTGGGGTTGGGCCGCGCACCTGCGCGAGGGCGGTACGACTCCTTGGGCGTCCTGGTCCGAGCCCGCCGCGCCCTTCATGACCGACCACCTGCCGGGTGCCGAGATGCTCGAGCTGCTGCGGCGGCTCAACGCGACCGGTCCGTCGGAGCCGGCCCGGGTCGACGCACTGCTGCGTACGAGCCCGCCCGGCCGTGGCCGCCGCGACCTGCCGCTGCTCGGGGACACCGAGACGAGGACGTACGGCCCGCTGCCGGTCGATCCGGCGACGCTGTCGGCGCGGGAGCTGCTGAGAGCGGCGAGCGTGCTGCTCGCCGAGGACCTGCTCGGCACCGTGGAGACGGCGCCCGAGCGGCGTCCGCGAAGGTGGTCGCGCCGGCCCAAGAAGTCGGAGCCTGACCAGGAGAAGTTCCCCTACCGCCTGGTCGGTTCGCCGTGGCTCACGCTGCCCATCCGCGAGGAGCTGGAACGGCAGGGAAGGCTGCCCGGCGCCGATGGCTACACCGTCTACGTCCTCGGTGGCCCGCTGGACGAGATCGCCGCCGGTGCGTGGAGGTTCCGCACCTTCACCAACCGGGTCAACCCCTGGCACATCTGGATCCGAGACGCACAGTGGCGCGGTTGGCTCGGCCCCCGTGCCGATCTGCCGAGGATCGCCCGCTGGTGGGCCCGGCGGGTCGGGAAGGACCGCGTCGAGATCGTCACCGATCCCGCCCTGCTGCCCGGCCTGCTCGGCGTGGACAGCCTGCCCGGCCCCTGGCCGATCTCGGCCGAGGGCAACGAGGTCGCTCGCGTGATCGGGCAGGTTCTCAGCGTACGAACCGATCTCGAGACCCAGCGGAAGTTGCTGATCGACCGCCTGCGACCGCGGCTGGAGAAGCTAGAGCCGCTCGTTCCGGACGCCCGGGAGGTCGGCGTTCCCCCAGAAAGTTTGGATTGGGTCGTAACACAGGCGCGGGCCCAACGTGATGCATTGGTGGAAGCCGGATACGCTCTCCACGGAGACCCTGACCGGCTGCTCCCTTCGGGGGCGGCGACGCAGAGTCCCGACGAGCGCCGGGCGCTGGCGCTCGCGTTGTCATTGCTGGCGGGGCGTTCCTAGAGGAGTAGAACGTTGGAGACTGGGCGGCGCGTGCTGCTTCATGTCGGCACCCCGAAGACGGGCACGTCCTATCTTCAAGACGTCCTCTTCCACAACCGGGAGTCCCTTGCCGAGCAGGGAGTCCACTACTTCGCCGACCGCTTCGACGCCCACTTCCTGGCGGCCCTCGATCTGATGGACCTGCCCTGGGGCGGCATCGAGGAGGAGGCGACCGGCGCCTGGGACGCCCTCGCGGAGAAGGTGCGCTCCGTCGAGAACGGCACGGTGATCATCTCCCACGAGATCCTGGCGAGCGCGTCCTGGCAGCAGGCCAAGCACGCCCTGGACTCGCTGGGCGACTCCGAGATCCACATCATGCTCTCCGCGCGCGACCTGGCTCGGCAGATCCCGGCCGAGTGGCAGGAGAACGTCAAGCACCGCTCGGTCGTGACCTACGCCGAGTTCCTCGAGGAGATCCGCGACCCCGCCCGCGAGGGACGGATCGGATCATGGTTCTGGGGCGTCCAGGAGTTGCCCGACATCCTCGACCGATGGACTCAGGGCATCGCGCCCGAGCGCGTCCACCTGATCACCGTCCCGCCGCCGGGCTCGCCTTCGACGCTGCTGTGGGAGCGGTTCTCCACCGCCTTCGGCCTCGACGACCTGACCATCGACTTCGAGGGGATCGACCGCGGCAACCCGTCCCTCGGTGTGCCCGAGGCGGCGCTGCTCCGCGAGATCAACCTGGCGGTCGTGCCGGTGCTCGAGCCGGCTGACTACCGGCCTTTCGTACGCGAGTTCCTGGCCCACCGCACGCTGGCCAAGCGCCGCGACTCCGCGCGCCTGGCGCTCTCCCCCTCGATCCTGCCGTGGGTCGAGTCGCTCTCCGAGAGCTGGGTCAAGGCGCTGTCGGGGCGTGGCTACGACGTGGTCGGTGGGCTGGAGGAGCTGCTGGTCCCCGCTGACCTGGCGGGCAAGCCGTTCGTCGACCCCGACACCATCTCCTCGCGCGAGGTCCTCGACGCCGGCGTCGCCACCATCGACGCGCTGCTCCAGGAGGCCATCCGGCTGCGCAAGTCCGAGGCCCGGCTGGAGGACGAGGTCGGCGAGCTGCGCGCCGAGCTGGAGCACACCCGGTCGCTGGTGCCGAAGCAGCGGGCCCGCGAGGGTCTCGAGCGGCGCTGGTGGGGCCGCGCGGTCCTGAAGGTCTACCGCCTCATCCGCCGCTAGAGGATCGCCTCGAGTCGTCCCGCGGCCCGGGCGCGGTCGAAGACGTGCACCCGGTCCCAGGAGCCGTCGGCGTCACCAAATGTCGCCGCGGTCAGGAGCCGGGGCTGGTCGTCGGTCCAGCGGTGCCAGTGGCGCTCGAAGGCCTCCGTACGGACCATGCGCCCGCGCTCGTGCTGGCCGTCGATCGCCGTAACGCGCGGCACGTCGATCATGACCAGCGACGTACGCCAGCCGCGGGCGTGGGCGATCCGCCCGAGCAGCTCGCGCCGGCCGGGCCGGGTGGCCGGGTCGTGGACGAGGAGGGTGTGGCCACCGGGGGTCGGGCCGAGCAGGACGAGGACCAGGGTCGCGATCGCGTGCCACAGGTGCACCAGCGGCCGGTAGAGGCGGTAGGGCACCTCCGGCAGCCGTGCTGCGAGCCAGCGCCCCGGGGTCTCCGGGTCGAGGGTGCGTACGTCGGGACGCCGGTCGGCCACGTCGCGGATCAGCGTGCTCTTGCCGGCGCCGGGTACGCCGCCCAGGAGGAGCAGGTGAGGTCTCACCTCGACCCCGGCAGCGCGGGCTGGGCTGATCGGGGCGTACGTCGTGTCGAGGGTCATCGACTGCTCCTCCCAAGCGGACACCAACAGTGTGGAGTTCCGTGCTCTGAGGAACGTTGGACGGACCTGTGAAGTTCCTGTGAGCCGGGCTCAGCCGTTGTCGGGGTGACGCGGCAGCAGCTCGCGCGAGGCGTAGCGACCGATCTGGTAGGTCATCCACCCATCGGCCCCTCCACCGACGACGCCGCCGACCAGCGGTATCCGCTTGGCGGCCATGGAGATCATGCCCCTGCCGGTGACTCGGCTGAGCAGCTCCTGGGCCACCTCGGAGGCGACGATGGCATCGATCGCGCGGTCGTAGGCCGGTGCGGTTGCGATGGCCATCGGCGGAGCGGGGATCTTCTTCTCCTTGATCTGCTTGCCGACCTTCTCCTCGCTCAGGAGGGTGAGCAGGATGCCGTTGCGCACCCGAGGATCGGTCAGGTCGTAGCCGCGGAGATGCGCGATCACGGCCACCATGCGGCACTGGATGATGGCCATCCCGGTGATGTTGGCCGGGAGCGTGATCGCCTGGGTGACCACACCGCCGATGTTGGTCGCGAAGCCGCCGACACCGGCCAGCCGCACGTGGTTGTCGATGACGTGCTTCACCGCGAGCTCGACGTCGTTGTCGTGGTCCTTGAGGTGCTTCTCGGCGGCTGCGGCCGCTGCCGGGAGCGGGCCGACTCCGACGATCGCGTGGTGCAGCGCCTGCCGGACCACGGTGGTGGTCACGCCGGGAGCGGACTGGATGACCTTGGGTGCGAGCCGGCCAGCCGCACTGGTGAGCACTGCCTTGGGACCGATCATGAGGCAAATCCTAAGTGTGTGGTGGTTGGCGCCGCAGGGGACGATAACGTTTCGTCGTGGCGAAACTTCGGGGACCGATCGAACCCGAGCCCTCGCCGTGGGCCTTCGCTGACCTCCGGGACCCAGGCGCGGGCCATGGCGGGGCCGATCTGGACGATCTGGTGGGGATGGGCGCGGACGTTGCGCCCGGGACACTCCTGGCTGCGTACCGACACGGGATCTTCCCGATGCCCGGTGAGTCTCAGCGCGACCCCATGATGTGGTTCTCGCCGGTCAGGCGCGGCGTACTCCCGCTGGACGGGCTCGTCGTCTCGCGGTCCCTGCGCAGGTCGATGCGGGACTTCGAGATCAGGATCGACACCAGCTTCGACGAGGTGGTGGCCTCGTGCGCCGACCCGCGCCGGCCCCACGGCTGGATCGACAAGCGGATCCGCCGGGCCTACGGCAACCTGCACGACCTGGGCTGGGCGCACTCGGTCGAGGCGTGGCAGGACGATCGCCTGGTCGGCGGGCTCTACGGGGTCGCGATCGGCGGTCTCTTCGCCGGGGAGTCGATGTTCCACCGTGTTCGCGACGCGTCCAAGGTCGCCCTGGTCGGGCTGGTCTCGGCGCTGCGCGAGGCAGGGTCGATCGACCAGCGGATCCTGGACGTGCAGTGGCGCACCGACCATCTGGCCTCGCTCGGCGTCGTCGAGGTGGGCCGCAACGACTACCTCGACCGCCTGGAGAAGGCGCTCAGGCTGCCGCTCCCGGAGGCCTTCGGCGGTCCTCCGGCCCAGTCCTAGCGGCAGTCCTAGAGGACGTACGCCTCGGCGCCGGTCTCGCTGACCATCGGTCGCCCTGCGGCGGCCCAGTCGAGCATCCCGCCGGCGAGGTTGACGACCTCGAAGCCCTGCTGGGCGAGGTAGTTGACCGCCTGGGCGCTGCGCCCGCCGACCTTGCAGACCACCAGGGTCTGGCCCTCGGGAAGCTCGCCGAGGCGCGCCGGGAGCTCTTGGAGCGGGATGTGGGTCGCGCCCTCGATGTGACCCGCTGCCCACTCGTCGTCCTCGCGGACGTCCAGGACGGCCACGGGCAGGGGATCGGGCACTCCGGCGATCTCGACGGTGGGGATGGTCACCCGTCAAGCCTACTTGAGGAGCCGGGACATCCGGCGATCGGCGAGCGGCTTCCCGCCGGTCTGGCAGGTGGGGCAGTACTGCAGGCTCGAGTCGGCGAAACTGACCTCGAGGACCGTGTCTCCGCAGACCGGGCACTTCTTGCCGGCCTTGCCGTGCACGGCGAGGTTGGACTTCTTCTCGCCCTTCAGTTCGCTCATCGCCAGGCCGGAGTCGCGCTCGACGGCCTCCTCGAGGGTCGTCCGCAGCGCGTTGTAGAGGCTCTCCGACTCCTCCTCGGTCATCTCGGCGGGCTTGAACGGCGACATCTTCGCCGCCCACAGGATCTCGTCGGAGTAGGCGTTGCCGATGCCCGCGATGATCGACTGCATCCGCAGCACGCCCTTGATCTGCTTGCGGCCCTGACCTGCGAGGATCTCGCGGAAGCGGGCCAGCGTGAAGTCGTCGGCCAGCGGGTCGGGGCCTAGCGAGGCGACGCCCGGGACGTCCTGCGGATCGTGGACGACGTAGAGCGCCAGACGCTTCTTGGTGCCGCCCTCGGTGATGTCCAGCCCGGTGTCGTCGTCGAGCACGACCCGGATCGCCAGCCCCGACTTCGATCCCGGGCGAGGCGGCGCCGCCGGAATCTCGTCCCGCCACCTGATCCAGCCGCCGCGGGCCAGGTGCAGCACGAGATGGACGCCGCTCGCCTCGATGTCGATGAACTTGCCGTGGCGGGTCACGTTGTCGACGAGCGTGCCCTCGACCGCGGTCAGCGGGGGATCGTACGTCTTCAGGGCGCTGAACTGCGCGACGTGCACCTTCGTGATCGCACGGCCATCGAGGCGCCCGCGCAGGTCCTCGGCGAGCGCTTCCACCTCGGGGAGTTCCGGCATGTCCGCGAGTCTAGATCGTCAGGCTTGCGCGAGGGGAGGAAATCCCGCTACGATCGAACACACGTTCGACACTGGCGATAGATGTGAGAGTCTGCGCCTTTCTAAGATCCATCCTAGAAAGGCGAATAGAGACCTACGTTCATGAAAGATGTGGCTCGCTAGCCAAATCTAAGACGCGTCCTATAGATGTGGATATCGTCTGATCATGGACCCCATCCGCAATCCGTACGCTCCTGGCGCCGGTCAGCGGCCGCCTGAGCTCGCTGGTCGTAACGAGCAGCTCGGGCAGTTCGACGTGGTGCTGGAGCGGGTGGCGCGCGGTCGTCCGGAGCGGTCGCTGGTGCTCACCGGGCTCCGTGGCGTCGGCAAGACGGTCCTGCTCAACACGCTGCGGTCGGCGGCGGTCCGTAAGGGCTGGGGCACCGGGAAGATGGAGGCGCGCCCCGACCAGTCGCTGCGCCGGCCGCTGTCGAGCGCCCTGCACCAGGCGGTGCGCGAGCTGGGGCATCCGAGCTCCGACGACGTCGACCACGTGCTGGGCGTGATCCGCTCCTTCGCCCAGCGGGAGGCCGGTCCCAATGCCAAGCTGCGCGAGCAGTGGTCGCCCGGCATCGAGGCTCCGGCAGTGCGGGGCCGGGCCGACTCCGGTGACATAGAGATCGACCTGGTCGAGCTGCTCACCGACGTCGGCGGGCTCGCCGCCGATGTCGGCAAGGGCGTCGGCGTCTTCATCGACGAGATGCAGGACCTCGGCCCCGACGACGTCTCGGCGATGTGCGCGGCGTGTCACGAGATCAGCCAGTCGGGGCTGCCGGTGATCGTCGTCGGCGCCGGCCTGCCGCACCTGCCGGCCGTGCTCTCGGCGAGCAAGTCCTACTCCGAGCGGCTCTTCTCCTATCAGCGCATCGACCGTCTGCAGCGGGACGCCGCCGACCGCGCCCTCGCCGCCCCCGCGGGCGAGGAGGAGGCCGAGTTCGAGCCCGCCGCCCTGGCGGAGATGTACGCCGCCACCGGCGGCTACCCCTACTTCATCCAGGCCTACGGCAAGACCGTGTGGGACCAGGCGCCCCGCTCCCCGATCACCGTGGAGGACGTGAAGGTCGCCGCCCCTGAAGCCGAGCGCGAGCTTGCGGTCGGCTTCTTCGGCTCACGCTACGAGCGCGCCACCCCTGCCGAGCGGGACTACCTGCGGGCGATGGCCGACGCGGCCGTCGAGCTCGGCGCCGACGACATCGGCACCGTCGCCACCGCGGACGTCGCCGCCTTCCTCAACAAGAAGCCGCAGTCGCTCTCCCCGGCGCGTGACGCGCTGATGAAGAAGGGCCTGATCTACTCCGGTGAGCGCGGCCGGATCGCCTTCACCGTCCCTCATTTCGGCCGCTACTTACGCCAACAGGGGTAATTCGGCGTCAGCTCCGCAAACAGGGCGTAATTCCCTCTTCCCTCCGCGTAGGCACGGTGCTTGACTTTGGCGGTGGCCAGTGACGTACATCACATCGGCCGCATTCCCGCAGCGAGCTCGGGCGCAGCACGAACGAGTGGAGGGAGAACCACGCATGCGTGGTTGGAAGAAGGCGCGACTCCTCACCATCGGAGCCGCAGGAGCGCTCGTCCTCGGCCTGACGCTGCCCGGCGCACCCGCCGGTAGTGCACCTCCGGCGGACGATGACCGAGGTCGGGCCGCCAAGGAGCTCAAGCAGACCGGGTCCGACTACAACAACGGCAAGAAGGTCGGCATCGAACGGAAGCGGGGTGACCTGGCTGGCAAACAGCCGCCGAAGGGACCCGCGAAGGTCGGCCAGAGCCGCACCTGGCTGGGTCTCGACGACGCCCAGGGAAGCATCTATCTGAAGGACTACACGCTGCGCGGCGTCGGCGACAACATCGAGGTGTGGGTCGCCGACGACCGGGCGTTCCCGGACGGTGACTGCCGCAACGCCCTCGGCCTGACCGAGGTCACCAACGCCCAGGTCTCGAACTTCATCTCGGAGTTCGACGACACCATCTACCCGATCGAGTCGGAGGAGTTCTCGGTGCCGCCCGATCGGGACGGCAAGCAGGCCACGCTGCCGGGGCTGATCCCGAACCTGCCCTCCTCGGAGTACAAGGGCGACGGCGACAACATCGTGGTCCTGGTCGACAACGTCCGCGACGCCAACTTCTACGAGCCCGCCACTCCAGATGGGCAGACCTACATCGCGGGCTTCTTCTACTCGGTCTTCAACGAGTACTTCGACCGCAACGTGATGAGCATCGATGTCTTCGACTGGCTGCACCGCACCGGTACCAACCCGCCCGATGACAGCACCGATCCGGCGTACGTCGCCTGCAACGAGGAGCTGAACAGCGCTCCCGGTCGGCTGGTCGGAGCATCTCGGCCGCTCCTGTACGAGGGCACCTTCGCGCACGAGTACCAGCACCTGCTGGAGTACTACGAGGACACCGACGAGGTCTCGTGGGTCAACGAGGGTCTGTCCGACTACGCCCAGACCCTGGTCGGCTACGTCGACCCGAGCACCCCACCTGACGATCCCGGCGCGGACTCGCACCTGGCGTGCTTCATGGGCTACCTCGATCCGGCGTTCGGTGGCTCGGAGAACTCGCTGACCGCCTGGGGCGACCAGGGCGGGCCGGAGACGCTGTGCGACTACGGCGCGGTCTACTCCTTCATGGAGTATCTGGCCAGCCACTACGGCCCCGACTTCCTCAGTGCCCTGCACCGTGAGGATGCCGGTGGTCTCGAGGGGCTCCAGGTCGTGCTGGACCAGTTCGGCGCCGACGTCTCCGCCCAGCAGACGATCCACGACTGGGCCGCCATGGTGGCTCTCGACGGGGCGCTGGACGCCAACGGCGGCAACCTGAACGGCGGTGACGCGGCGACGTTCCAGGCCGACTCGCTCTCCGCGAAGGTCAACTGGGACAACCCCGAGGCGTGGAACGAGAACGGCGCACCGCCGAACGGCTCGGACTACGTACGCCTGCGCGACGGTTCGGGGGCCTACCTCTCCGCGGGTGAGATCGAGTCGCTCAGCTTCGACGGCGCGACGTCGTTGGCGCCCAAGCCGGTCGAATGGACGGTCGACACCACCCCGCCGGACGCCACGACGGCCGACAGCAGCTGTGGTTCGCCGCCCGCCGCCGGCACTGGGGCCGCGGCGCTGTACGCCGGCTGCGGACCGAACCTCGACCGGTCGGTCGTGCGAGCGGTCGACGTGCCGGCTGGCGGAGCCTCGCTGACCTTCGACGCCCTCTGGGACGCCGAGGTCGGCTGGGACTTCGGCTACGTCCAGGTCTCCACCGACGGCGGTGAGACCTGGCAGAGCCTGGCCACCGCCGACACGACCAGCGAGCACGACCCGGGTGCCATCCCGACCGTGGTCGACAACCTGCCCGGCTTCTCCGGCGACTCCGGAGGCTGGCGGCCGCAGAGTGCGGACCTGTCGGCGTACGGCGGGCAGAGCGTGCTGGTGGCGTTCCGCTACATCACCGACTCCGGGGTCGACGAGTCCGGCTTCTGGGTGCGTGACATCGCCGTCGGCGGCACCGCGCTGCCCAGCGACACCCTGGACGGCTGGCGGTCGATGTCGCAGGTCAACCCGACTCCGGTCGAGGGCTGGACGGTCCAGCTGGTGGCGTACGGCCCGGCGGGCTCGCCCGCGTGGGTGCACACGCTCGCGCTGGACGGGTCGTTCGACGGCACCCTCGGTGGTGCCGCGCTCGACGCCGCGATCGGTGACAGCGCCGAGACCGTGGCGGCGGTCGTGATGTTCGACGACCCGACGGAGAGCGTGTCCGACCCGGCGCGCTACACCCTGACGGTCGACGGGGTCACCCAGCCGGGCGGCTGATCCCACCACCCAACGAGCGGGCTGCGGCTGTCGATGGACGGCCGCAGCCCGCCGCTGTGCCCGGAGGGTGAGTGATCGGGCCGTCGGTCCCTCGGTGAAGGCCGTAGGACCCTCCCTGCACCCGGACGGATGCAGCAGCGTGGTGACACCACCACCTGCGAAGGGAAGCCCGATGGCGCACCACGAGAACCCTGTCATCGGCGACCCCGGCACATCGCGCTCGAAGCATCCCGCGCTGGAGTTCCTCGGGGCATCAGGCACGGTGACCGGAAGCCGGTTCCTGGTGACGTACGGCAGCGATCGCCTGCTGGTGGACGCCGGTCTCTACCAGGGACTGCGTGAGCTCCGGCGGCTCAACTGGGCACCGTTCCCGGTGGCGCCCGCGGACCTGGACGCCGTCGTCCTCACCCATGCTCACCTCGACCACACCGGATACCTGCCTCGGCTGGTGAGCGACGGCTTCGCCGGCGAGACGGTGTGCACGCCGGGCACCGCTGCGCTCGCCGCCATCGTACTCCGGGACAGCGCGCACCTGCAGGAGGAGGACGCTCGGGTAGCCAACGAGGGCGGTTGGTCGAAGCACCACCCGGCTCTGCCGCTCTACACGGCGTCAGATGTCGAGCAGACGCTCGAGCGCCTGCACCCGGTGGCCTTCGGCGAACCATGGCCGCTCGGAGGGATGGTCGTGACGCTGCAGCGCGCCGGTCACATCCTGGGCTCCTCGGTGGCCGTCGTCGACGTCGGAGGTGAGCGGGTGGTTTTCAGCGGCGACCTGGGTCGACCCGGCCATCCGCTCCTGCAGCCGCCCGACAAGCCTCCGGCCGCCTCCGCGATGGTGCTCGAGTCCACGTACGGCGATCGACGGCATCCACCGGCGGATCCCGAGGCCCTAGCCGACACGGTGCGCCGTACGGTGGCCCGTGGTGGCGTCGTACTGATCCCTGCGTTCGCGGTGGACCGGACCGAGCTGGTGCTGCTTGAGCTGCTCAGGCTCCGCCGCGCCGGCCAGATCCCCCGGGTTCCGATCTTCGTCGACAGCCCGATGGCCCTCGCCGCGCTCGACGTCTACCGGGCAGCCCTGAGTGCGCACAGCGACGAGCTCGACCTGAAGCGAGCGGCGCCGTTGAACGACCTCGACCGCCTGGACGTCCACCGCGTCAGGGATGCCGCCAGCTCCGAGCGGCTCAACCGCCCCAAGGAGCCGTGCATCATCATCTCGGCCTCCGGGATGGCCACCGGCGGCCGCGTCGTCCACCATCTGCTCCGCCAGCTTCCCGACCCCCGCAACAGCATCGTGCTCACCGGCTACCAGGCTCAGGGCACTCGCGGTCGGCAGCTGGTCGAGGGCGCCCGGGCGGTGAAGATGCACGGCCGATACGTCCCGGTCCGTGCCGAGGTGGTGGCGATCTCGGACTTCAGCGTGCATGCCGACGCCGACGAGCTGCTCGCGTGGGTCGCCTCGGCACCCGAGCTCCCGCAGACCGTGTACGTCGTGCACGGCGAGCCGACGTCATCCCGCGCGCTGGCGGACCGGATCCAGGACGAGCTCGGCGTCGTCGCCGTGGTGCCCCGGCTGGGCGAACGGGTGCTCCTGCGCCCATGACGCCCGATCCGTCTCACCGATGCTTCTTGGTGTCCGTCGCTTCATGCTCGAAGTGCTCCACGAAGGCGTCTGAGCCCGGAAACACCAACGCCTCGTGGCCGTTGTCCGACCAGCGTACGAGGTAGGGCGGGCTGCCGTCCTCGTGGCGGACCTCGAGGATCTCGGCGTCGCGCACGGGCTCGCCGACCTGGTGGCCACGGACCACCAGCCGGTCACCGACTGCTGCGTACATCATGCTCGGTCTCCGTCCTTGTTCAGGTCCGCTTGCGCAGCCGGTTCATCTGGCGCGTGATGCTGGCCTCGCTCGGGTCGCCGGCCAGGTACACGTCCCAGACGTTCATCGCGAGACCGATCCCCCACAGCAGCAGGGGAATCACCGGCCAGAAGAACGAATCCGGCGTGGCGATCGCCCAGATTCCCACGAGTGCAGCGTTCGTCAGGACGAAGACGAGAAGGTGAGTCCCCAGATCCCGGCGCTTCTTCAGTTGCTCCACCGCGGCGAGGCGCAGTGCCTCCTCGGGCGCCATGGCCGGTGGATCGGTCCGCTCCTCAGCCGAGGTGTTCCGGTCATCCATGGTGATGTCCTCCTTCGGTCGGTCTTTCTCGTGCGGTACCACTTCGACGCTAGGAGCCGGCGATGCCGGGTGCAGCGGTCCAAGGGCCCCTTCGAGGAGTCCTCGGTCCCGGGAGGTCGTCGAGCCGCCGGTCGGGGACCAAGGACCAGCCGCAGTGGCACTTCGTCCCTGTGATCGCCTCGACGTCTCGGCGGATGCTCGATCGAGACGGAAGGAGACAGTCATGGCGCATCCAGTGGTGCACTTCGAGATCGCCGGAGCCGACGGCGAGCGGCTCGTCGGGTTCTACCGAGACCTGTTCGGCTGGGACGTCCAGGGGGCCGGCCCCGACTACTGGCTCGTGAAAGCCACAGAGGACGGGATCGGTGGCGGTGTCATGCAGACCCGCGACGAGATGCCCGCCTACGTCACGGTGTACGTCTCGACCGATGACCTCGAGGGCAGCCTCCGGCGCGCCGGAGAGCTGGGTGGTGAGACCGTCGTGCCGCCGATGGAGATCCCCGGCACCGGGTCGTTCGCCATGTTCCGCGACCCCGGCGGCAACATCATCGGACTGTTCCGTGAGTGACCCGACGGAGCCGCAGGACGAGGTTCGGGCAACGACGACCCAACGGCCCCGCTGGACGACCGGGCGAGTCATCGCCGTCGTGGCCGGCAGCGTTCTCCTGCTGGTCTCGCTCGGTCTCATCGTCGGTGGCGGTGCTCTCGCGTTGGCCGCGGCCCAGCGGGACGACGACGGTTACCTGGTGACCGACGGGGTGGCGATCTCCGCCCCCGGACACGCGATCACCTCCGAGTCGATCACCATCGAGACCGACGCTGGGGCGGACGTACCCGGCATGCTGGTCGGGGACGCCAAGCTGGTCGTCACCTCAGTCGAGGAGGGCCCGGTCTTCGTGGGCGTCGCGCCGTCCGCGGATGTCGACGCCTACCTCGCCGACGTCCGCCACTCGACGATCGACGGCTTCGACGGCAACACCCCGACGTACGATGCGGTCGACGGCGGAACCCCGGCGTCCCTCCCCGCCGATGCCGGCTTCTGGACCGCCTCGGCGAGCGGGACCGGGCCCCAGACGCTCACCTGGGAGGTCGAGTCGGGCGACTGGACCCTTGTGGTGATGAATGCCGACGGACATGCTCCCGTGACCGCCGTGGCGGCCATCGGCGCCACCCTCCCGATGCTCGGCATCGCGATCGGGGTGTTGCTCGGTGTCGGCGGCGTACTCCTACTGGTGTCGCTCGCCCTGCTGATCGGCGGGCTGCTGTCGGCGAGCCGGGTGGAACGGAGGGATCCCGCGCCGCCCCGGTGAGGGCGACTCGCACGTCAGGATCGCATCGACTCTGTTCTACGGTGGACGACGTACGCGCCGAGAAGGAGACTGCATGTCGACCATCGCCGAACAGATCGTGTCCACCTTGTCCGCCAGCGGTGTCCGCCGCGTCTACGGGATCCCGGGTGACTCCCTCAACGGGTTCACCGACGCGCTCCGCAAGAACGGGAACATCAGCTGGATCCACGTACGTCACGAGGAGGCTGCTGCGTTCGCAGCGTCCGCGGATGCGGCCACCACCGGTGAGCTCGCGGTGGTCGCAGGGAGCTGCGGGCCGGGCAACCTCCACCTGATCAACGGGCTCTTCGACGCCAACCGCTCACGGGTGCCGGTGCTCGCGATCGCCGCCCACATCCCGACCGCCGAGATCGGCACCGGCTACTTCCAGGAGACGCACCCGCAGGAGCTGTTCCGGGAGTGCTCGGTCTACACCGAGTACGTCGCCCAGCCGAGCCAGATGCCGCACGTGCTCGAGATCGCGATGCGTACGGCGGTCGAGAAGCAGGGCGTGGCGGTGCTGGTGATCCCCGGCGACGTCGCGCTGGCCGAGTCCGTGGTCGAGCGGACCGTCGAGATCCGCCCGACGCGCTCCCGGGTCATCCCCGACGAGGACGCCATCAGGCGGGCGGCCGACCTGCTGAACGCCGGCGAGCGGGTCACCATCCTCGCCGGTGCCGGCTGTGCCGGCGCGCACGACGAGGTCGTGGCCCTGGCCGAGACGCTGGGCGCCCCCGTGGTGCACGCGCTCCGCGGGAAGGAGTTCCTGGAGTACGACAACCCCTACGACGTGGGGATGACCGGCCTCCTGGGCTTCGCCTCCGGCTATCGCGCGATGGAGCGGGCCGACACGCTGCTGATGCTCGGCACCGACTTCCCCTACCGGCAGTTCTTCCCGAAGCATGCCAAGACCATCCAGGTCGACGTACGCGGCGAGCAGCTGGGCCGTCGCCACCCGATCGATCTCGGGTTGGTCGGCACGGTCAAGGACACCGCCTCGGCGCTGCTGCCGCTGCTCGACCGGAGCGATGATCGCCGTCATCTGGACGACTCCCTGGACCATTACCGCCGCACCCGGACCAAGCTCGACGAGCTGGCCACCCCGTCGCGGTCGAAGGCGCCGATCCACCCGCAGTACCTCGCTCGGCTGGTCGACCAGACCGCATCCGACGATGCCGTCTTCATCCCCGACGTCGGGTCGCCGGTCGTGTGGGCGGCGCGCTATCTGACCATGAACGGTCGCCGCCGGCTGATCGGCTCCTTCGCCCACGGTTCGATGGCCAACGCGCTGTCGCAGGCGGTCGGCGCCCAGGTCGCCCACCCGGGCCGGCAGGTCGTCGCGCTCGCCGGTGACGGCGGGCTCACCATGCTCCTCGGCGAGCTGGTCACCCTCATCCAGAACCGGCTCCCGGTCAAGCTCGTCGTCTTCAACAACTCCTCGCTGAACTTCGTCGAGCTCGAGATGAAGGCCGCCGGCTTCGTCACGTACGGAACCGACCTGGTGAACCCGAACTTCGCCGACGTCGCCAACGCGATGGGCATCTACGCACGTCGCGTCGAACACTCAGCGGATCTCCCGGACGCGGTCGCCGACGTCCTCGGCCACGACGGCCCCGCCCTCCTCGACGTCGTCACCGAGCGCCAGGAGCTCTCCATCCCGCCCAACATCACCGCCGAGCAGCTCAAGGGCTTCACCCTCTACGCCCTTCGGTCCGTCATGTCGGGTCGGGGCGACGAGCTGATCGACCTCAGCAAGGCCAACCTCCGCCAGCTGTTCTAGCGATCGCGTCCTGCGGTCTCGAGGAGGCGGAGCCAGATCTCGCTGATGGTCGGGTAGGCGGGGACGGCGTGCCAGAGGCGGTCCAGGGGGACCTCCCCGACGATCGCGATCGTGGCCGCGTGGAGGAGCTCGGAGATGTCCGGGCCGACCGCGGTGAAGCCGACCAGCGTCTTGCGCTGCTCGTCGATGACCATCCGCGCCTGACCGCGGTAGCCGTCCGCGTGGAGCGAGGCTCCGGCGATCGAGCCGAGGTCGTAGTCGACGACGCCGACCTCGATACCGGCCGCCTCGGCCGATTCGGCGGAGTGTCCGACCGCGACGACTTCGGGGTCGGTGAAGATCACCTGAGTGGTGGCGCGCTCGTCCGCGGTGGCGGCGTGACGTCCCCATGCGCTCAGGTCGAGCTTCTCGCCGCGAGCGCGCGCCGCGATCAGATCGCCCAGCCCGCGGGCCTGGTACTTCCCGTGGTGGGTCAGCAGCGCTCGATGGTTGACGTCGCCTGCGGCGTAGAGCCAGCCATCCTCGAGCTGCCCGTTGTCGTCGACCACGGCCAGGGCGTCGTCGACCTTCAGCCAGCTGCCGGGCTCGAGACCGACGTGCTCCAGGCCGAGGTCCTTGGTGTTGGGAATCCGACCGGTGGCGACAAGGACCTCGTCCGCGGTCACCTCGGCGCCGTCGGAGAGGGTCAGTCGCACCTCGCCGGTGTCGTCACGCCGGACCTCGACCGCGCCGGCGTTCAGATGAAGCGTGACTCCGTACGTCCGGAGCGCCTCGGCCACCTGCTCGCCGGCGAACTTCTCGACGCCCGGCAGGAGCCGGGTGCGGGAGATCAGCGTCACCTGCGCACCGAGGGCGCTGTAGGCGGTTGCCATCTCGGCGCCGACCACCCCGCCGCCGATGATCGCCAGGCGTGCCGGAACGGAATGGGCGCCGGCGGCCTCCCGGTTCGTCCAGGGCCTGGCCTCCTCCAGTCCCGGGATCGGCGGGATGAGGGAGGAGCTGCCGGTGGAGACGACCACGGCGTGGCGTGCCTGAAGGTTCGTGGTCGTGCCGTCGTCGTCGGTGACCGTGACGGAGCGGGTGCCGGTGATGCGCCCGTGTCCGCGGACCAGGGTGATCCCGGCCCCGGTCAGCCACTCGACCTGGCCGGTGTCCTTCCAGTTGGACGCGAACTCGTCACGCCGGGCGAACACGGCGACGGCATCGAGCGTGCCCGTGACCGCCTGACCGGCGGCCGGAAGCGCGCGGGCGGCGCGCAAGGCTGCCGCGTCCCGCAGGAGGGCCTTCGTCGGCATGCAGGCCCAGTAGGAGCACTCGCCGCCGACGAGCTCGCGCTCGACGATCGCGGCGGTCAGGCCGCCCTGCACGACGCGGTCTGCGACGTTCTCGCCGGTCGGGCCGGCGCCGATGATGATGACGTCGACGGTGAGGTCTTGGCTTGTGCTCGTCATGTCAGTTGACCTTACCTGCGCGCTGGCGCAGTCGGAGGGCAGAGATCAGGAAGAAGATGCCACCCAAGGTCGCGTAGCCCGCGAGGCCGGTGAGTGACGCCTTCGGGCCGGCGGCCATCAGGATGAATCCGGTTCCGGCGAAGGTCGAGATCCCGCCGCTGAGGATCATCGCCCACTGACCACCGAGTCGGTAGCGGCGTACCGCCACGAACAGCTGGACCAGGCCGGCGGTGATCGCCCAGGCGCCCCACACCCGCAGGATGCCCGGGATCCCGGAGGTGGCCGCGACGGCGACGCCGACGGCGGTGAGCAGGCTGAGCGCCATGTTGGCGTACAGCAGGACGCGCTGGCCCTTGGCGCCCGAGGTGCGGTGGTCGACCACGGCGGCCACCACGTCGAACAGCGGGTAGATGACCAGCAGCGCGATGCTCGCCGCGTCGAGCGTGGTCGCGGTGAGTGCGACCAGGACGGCCCAGACGATCGCGAACCCGAAGCGGAAGAAGTAGAGCTTCGGCAGTGCGCGGGGCGGGGCGATCAGCGTGCCGGAATGGCCGGTCTCGACGGAGGTGGACATGGGATCCCTTTCTCGGATCATTTGAGAGACAGAACGATCGTTCTACCTGGATCGAGAGTCTGCACCAGTCGTCCGACAAATGCAAGACCGATCGTTCTGTCTGCTACCGTCGAGCCGGCGAGACCTAGACCGTGAGAACGAGAGGGATGGCGGATGTCTGAAGCCCGGGATCGACTGCTCAGCACAGCGAGTCGACTCTTCTACGCCGAGGGTCTGCACTCGGTCGGAGTGGATCGCGTGATCGCCGAGGCGCAGGTCACGCGGGCGACGCTCTATCGGCACTTCCGGAGCAAGGACGAGCTCGTCGTGGCGTACCTGACGCAGGCCGACGAGGCGATCCGGGCGCGAGTGGACGCCGCTCGGGCGGAGGTCGAGGACCCCGACGACCTCATCCGGGCCGTCGGCCGGTCGATCGCCACGGACATCCAGGGCGAGGGGTTCCGAGGTTGCGCGTTCCTCAACGCCGCCGCCGAATACCCGGACCCGGCCCACGTGGTCCATCAGGCGGTGCTGAAGCACCGGCAGTGGTTCCTGGCCACGATGACCGATCTCTTCGCGGCGACGGGGAAGCCTGATTCGGAGTTTGCCGGCCGCCACTTCGTCATGTTGCGAGACGGTGCGATGGCAGCCGGCTGTCTGACCGATCCCGCCCCGGTCGGTGAGACGTTCCTACGAGGGCTCGAGGGACTTCTGACCTACCGGAGCGGCCTGGGGTCAGCGCTCAGCTGACGCCGTTGTCGGCGAGGAACTCCTTGGCGACGGTGGCCGGGTCGGCCTTGTCGACCTGGACCTTGGCGAGCGCCTCGGTCAGGTTGGCGGTGGTCAGCGCCTCGGAGACTGCGTTGAGCGCGGTCTCGGCGTCGCTGCTGAGCGCTTCGGAGCGGATCAGCGGGACGACGTTCTGGGAGAGGAAGAGGTTCTCCGGGTCCTCCAGGACGACCCAGCCGTTGGTGGGGATCGAAGAGTCGGTGGAGAAGACGTTGGCGACGTCGATGTCGCCCTTCGCCAGCGCGCTGGTCGTCAGCGGGCCGCCGGCGTCGAGCGGCTTGAAATCCTTGAACGTGACCCCGTAGACCTCCTCGAGGCCGACCAGGCCCTGGTGGCGTTCCTTGAATTCGGGGGCGCCGCCGAGCGAGAGGTCCTTCGCGACCGGAGCCAGGTCCTCGATGCTCTTCAGGGAGTACTTGTCGGCCGTCTCCTTGGAGACGGTGAGGGTGTCCTTGTCCTCGGCCTCCGACTGCGGCAGGGTCTCGCTGCCCTCCGGCAGCACGTCCTGGAGCGCCTCGTAGACGTCCTCGGGGGCGGAGACGTTCTCCGGGACACCGTCCGGCTTCAGGTAGGCCAGCAGGGCGCCGTTGTACTCCGGTAGCAGGTCGATGTCGCCGCTCTTGAAGGCCTCCATGTAGACCTCGCGGGACCCGATGTTGGGCTTGGTCTCGACCTTGACGCCCTCGGCCTCGAGAGCCTGGGCGTACATCTCCATGAGCAGCTCGCTCTCGGGGAAGTTGGCCGAGCCGACGACGATCGTGCCGCCGCCCGAGTCGGAGTCCGATCCCGAGTCGAGCGGGTCACCGCCGCAGGCGGTCAGGGTGCCTGCCACGGCGAGCGTCGCGAACAGATACGCGGTGGTGCGGATTCGGCGGGACATTGAGATACCTCTCGGGTTTGCTGGATTGGTCAGCCGGCGGGTTCGGGGCGGAGGGTGGTCGGACGGGTGCTGGCCTCGCGGCCGTCGACGCCGGGCGAGACGAGGAGTCGCTGCGCGCCCGCGAGCGCCAGGTCGATCGCGACCGCGAGCACGGCGAGCACGATCGCTCCGGCGACCACCTGGTCGTACTGGAGCGTCGCCAGCCCATCGAAGAGGTAGCGGCCGAGGCCGCCGAGACCGACGTACGCAGCGATGGTCGCGGTCGAGACCACCTGGAGCGACGCGTTGCGCAGGCCGCCGATGATGATCGGCAGCGCGATCGGGACCTCGACCCGCCAGGCGATCTGGGCCTCGGTCATGCCGACCCCTCGCGCCGCGTCGACGGTCTCGTCGGCGACGGACTGGATGCCGGCGTACGTCGTGGCGAGGATGGGCGGGACGGCGAGCACGACCAGGGCGATCGTGACCGGGACCAGACCGATCCCGACCAGGCCGAGTGCGAGCATGAGCACGCCGAGGGTCGGCAGCGCGCGGCCGGCGTTGCCGAGGTTGATGGCGACCAGCGCGCCGCGGCCGGTGTGGCCGATCAGCAGACCGATCGGGAACGCGATCACGGCCGCGATCGCCAGGGCGAGGAAGGTGTAGCCGAGGTGCTCGAGGATGCGCTGGGGGAAGCCGTCGGGGCTCGTCAGCGACCAGTTGGCGGCGTCGAGCAGATAGTCGAGACTCATCGCGCACCCGCTCTCGCCCACGGGGTGAGCCCGCGCTGGAGGGCGACGATGAGGACGTCGGCGATGACCGCGAGAGTGACCGAGAGGACCAGCCCGATGATGATCGGCGGCAGGTAGAAGCCGAGCTGGAACCCGCGGGTGAAGAGCTGCCCGAGGCCGCCGATGCCGATCAGGGCCGCGATGCTGACCATGCTCACGTTGGCCACGGTCGCCACCCGCAGACCGGTCAGGATCACCGGCATCGCCAGCGGCAGCTGGACGGTGAACCAGCGGCGTACGGGCCGATAGCCCATCGCGGTGGCTGCTTGCAGGACCGTGGTGTCGACCGCGTCGAGACCGTCGGCGGTCGTGCGGACGAGCAGCGCTAGCGAGTAGAGGGTGAGCGCGATGACCACGTTGACCGGGTCGAGGACGCTGGTGCCGAGGATGCCCGGAAGCAGCAGGAGCAGCGCCAGCGACGGGACGGTGTAGATCACGCTGCCGGCCGTGAGCGCGATGTGGCGTGCCGGTACGTAGCGATGGACCAGGGCGCCCAGCGGTAGGGCCAGGACGAAGGCGATCGCCACCGGAATCAGAGCGAGCCAGATGTGCTGGACGAGCGCGGTGAAGACGTCGTCCGCGTTGGTCTCGAGATAGCGCCAGATCTCGCTCACCCGGCCTCCTCCGCGGAGGCCAGGGCCGCCAGGCGCTCCCGCTGCTGCGAACGTACGCTCCCGGCCAGGTCCTCGAGCAGGACCAGCCCGTCGGCTCGACCCTCGGCGTCGACCCGGATCGCCGCTCCGGCGGGCGAGAGGATGACCAGGTCGGTGACCGTACGCAGATTGGCGCCGTCGCTGAAGGTGCCCTCGGTCGGGAGGAGCCCGTTGGAGCCACGCCAGCCGAGCGGTCGCCCGTCGCGGTCGACCTCGAGGGTGAGGCCGTCGACGCCGTGGTCGATGGGCTTGAGCGCGACCGAGCTCCCATCGGCGAAGCCGAGGCCCCGGAAGCCGCGGTCGCGGCCGACGAGCGAGGCGACGAAGTCGTCGGCCGGGGCGGCGAGGAGGTCGGCGGGAGGGGCGAACTGGGCCAGGCGGGCGCCCTGGGCGAAGACGGCGACCTTGTCGCCGAGGCGGATCGCCTCGTCGATGTCATGGGTGACCAGGACGATCGTCTTGCCGAGCTCGTCCTGGAGCCGGAGCAGCTCCTGCTGGAGGTCGTCGCGTACGACCGGGTCGACGGCCGAGAACGGCTCGTCCATGAGCAGCACCGGCGGGTCGGCCGCGAGCGCCCGGGCGACCCCGACGCGCTGCTGCTGGCCGCCCGAGAGCTGGGCCGGGTAGCGCTCGCCGAGGTTGGCGGCGAGCCCGACGCGCTCGAGCAGGTCGAGGGCGCTCGTGCGGGCCTCCCGGCGGGAGATGCCCTGCAGGATCGGGACGGTCGCGACGTTGTCGAGCACCGTGCGGTGCGGGAAGAGCCCGGCGCCCTGGATCACGTAGCCGATCTCGCGCCGCAGCTGTGCCTCCGGGCGGCTGGTGACGTCGTCACCGTCGATCAGGATCCGGCCGGAGCTCGGCTCGATCATCCGGTTGATCATCCGCAGCGCGGTCGTCTTGCCACATCCGGACGGCCCGACGAACACGGTGATCTTCCCGGTGTCGACCGTCAAGGAGAGGTCCTCCACGGCAACGGTGCCGTCCGGATAGCGCTTGGTGACGCCCTCGAACTCGATCACAGCCACCGCTCCTGTCTGTTGTTCTTCACCTGCGGACGCCGTTGCACAAGATCCTCAGCCTGCCAGATCTGGGGAAAGAACCGAAGATGTTAAACGGACAGGTAAGTCGGGTTCGCCGTCCGAGCCGCGCACCTCGATGCTTGAAATCTGCCACATCCCGGGACTCGATGCCTGAGATGTCGACTCGGCGCGGCGCAGGTCGTTCAGTCCTCCAGCGGGCGCAGCTCGTCGGCGTAGGAGACCGAGACGCGACGCATCACGCCGTCGTCGCTGATCGCGTACTGCCCCATCCGCCACAGTGGCGGCGAGTAGGCGTGGATCGAGACCGAGCCGTCGACCGCACCGCTCATCCGGTGGATGTGGTCGGGCCCGAAGCCGAAGCTGCGACCCGCCCCGATCTCCCGTTGCACGGGCTCGCCGCCGAATCTCGGCTGCTGCTCGAAGACCGATCCGTGGGTCACCGCGACCGCCCCCGAGGAGATGTCGTGGTCGTGCCAGCCGGTGTCGTCGACGGTGTTCCAGCACAGCAGCCAGACGTCGATGTCCTTGTCCCGGTAGAGCGAGACGTAGTGGCGACCGCCGGTGTCGTGGCGCGCCAGGTGCTCCCACCGCTCGGGGTGCGCGGCGAGCTCGTCGACCCAGGCGCGCAGCTCGCCGGGAGTGAGGGTACGTCCGGGCAGCTCGGGCAGGTCCGCGGTGCTCAGGACGGTGTCCACGGTCGCTTCGGTGACGGTCATCGGTCTCCTCCGGTGAGCAGATGGTGCGGGTTGGCGACGAAGATCGCCTGGCTCAGGGCCTCGCCGAGGGCGGGATCGGTCGGTTCGGCGTAGGGCCGGTCCGAGCCGTTCACCAGTGGGTCCACGCCGACCACGCGCGACATCGCGTCGATCGCCTGGGTGCCGTAGGACGAGGTCTCGTAGTAGACGTGCCGGTCGATCGCACCGAGGTCCCCGCCGCGCTGCGCGAGGCGCTCGTGGTGGAGCGGCGCGAGGCCGGCCAACGCCACAAAGGCGATCCGCAGAGTCGGCAGCAGCGACCGCCCCGCGACGTGCCAGGAGTGCCACGCGGCACTCTGCTGGGCGACGTACGAAGTCAGGGCGGGCCACCATCCGGGCAGTTCGCTCGCTGGGCCTGGGTCGGCGGGTCCTGGGTGCACGAGGACGGGTAGATCGGCCTGCTGGGCCACGGCCAGGACGGGAGTCAGGGTCTCGAGCGCGGCCGGGGTCGACAGCGCCGTCGCCGGGACCTGGAGGCCGTGGACGCGGTCGTGCGCGAGGGTCTTCTCGAGGCCGTCGAGGTCCGGTTCGACGAGCGCCGGCGCGGCCCACAGCCCGTAGTCGGCGGGCAGGTCGTCGGCGAAGCCGTGCCAGGCGTCGAGCAGCCCGTGTGCCTCGGCCGCGGCGAGCGACTCGATCCCCAGCGGGCTGGAGAGCGACAGCAGGACGAGCCCGTTCTCCTGCGCTGCGCGGCGGGTGAGGTCGTGATCTCCCGGGTCGACGTCGTAGGGCGGCTCTCCGTCGAGGTGGAGCACCCAGCCATCGAGGTACGGAGGCTGCCGCCGGCGGCGTAGTTCCTCGACCAGCGCGGGTGGCCACAGGTGCTGGTGGACATCGACCGCGGGCTTCATGGGCTAAGTCAATAGGTTTAGTTGTAATTAAGCAAGCCTGCCCGCCGGTGAGGCACGATGGCGGGATGACCGATACGAACACCCAGATCCTGCTCCGCGCTCGCCCGGTCGGTGAGCCGACCGCCGAGGACTTCTCGATCGTCACCTCCGAGGTGCCGTCGCCCGCGGAGGGCGAGGTGCTGCTGCGTACGAAGTTCCTCTCGCTCGACCCCTACATGCGCGGGCGGATGAGCGATGCGCCGTCGTACGCCGCTCCGACCGCCCTGGGCGACGTGCTGCCCGGCGCCACGGTCGCCGAGGTGGTGGAGTCGCGGGATCCGTCGCGGCAGGTGGGCGATGTGGTGCTGGCGTACGGAGGCTGGCAGGCGTTCTCCGTCGCGCCGGCCAAGCACACCCGCCGCCTCGATCCGTCCGCCGCACCGGTCTCCACCGCGCTGGGCGTGCTGGGGATGCCGGGGTTCACGGCGTACGCGGGGCTGACCCAGATCGGGCAGCCGAAGCCCGGCGAGACCGTCGTCGTGGCGGCCGCGACCGGTCCCGTCGGCGCCACGGTCGGACAGATCGCGAAGATCCTCGGCTGCCGCGCGGTGGGGATCGCCGGCGGGCCGGAGAAGGTCGCGCATCTGACCGAGCTCGGCTTCGATGCCGCCCTCGATCACCGCGCACCCGACTTCAAGGAGCAGTTGAAGGCGGCGGTCCCCGACGGGATCGACGTCTACTTCGAGAACGTCGGCGGCCACGTGTGGAACGCGGTGCTGCCGCGGCTCAACAAGTTCGCCCGGGTGCCGGTCTGCGGGATCGTCGCGCACTACAACGACACCGCTGCGCCCGAGGGGCCCGACCGGGCGCCCGGGCTGATGCGGCACGTGCTCAATAAGTCCCTGCTGATCAGGGGTTTCATCCAGACCGAGTTCGTCCGCGACCACGAGCAGACCTTCCTCGCCGAGGCCGGCGGCTGGCTGGCCGAGGGCAGGCTGCGCTACCGCGAGGACATCACCGAAGGCCTCGAGAACGCGCCTGCCGCGTTCAACCGGATGCTCCGGGGTCAGAACTTCGGCAAGACGGTGATCCAGGTCAGCTGACCTCGATCACCCCGCGGGGATCTCCTCCTCGGGGGCCGTGGCCTCCGGGGCGGGATCCTTGAGGGTCGGGAACTCCTCCGTGCCGGCGAGAGTGCGGAGGTAATCCCTGATCGTGAGGTCGGTGGGCATCGTGGTCTCGGGCTCGAACTTCGCGATGCAGTCGGCAATGACAAGGGTGTAGGTGTCCGGGTCGCTCGCTTCGAGCGTCTCGTAGACCGCTGCGGTCGCTGCCTTGCAGGGCGCCTCGAGGGTCGCTGCCGTGGCGGCGTCGGTCGGCTCCGGCTCCTCCGTGGTCGGGGGGTCCGTGGGAGTCGGGGTGGGAGTCGGGGTCGGCGTGGGCGTCGGGGTCTCGGTCTCGCCACCCGACGAGTTGTCGCCGGAGTCGGTCTCCCCGGTGTTGTTGTCGGAGGGGGTCGGCGACTTGCTCGGCGCCGGACTCTCGACCGGATCCTTGACCGGAGTCTTGGCCGGCGCGGCCTTGATATCCGACTTGGTCGTCGGCTTGACGGTGTTCGAGGTGACCGGGAGCGGGGAGGCAGTGGGCCGCATAGACGAGGTGGACCCGCCGTCGACGCTCGGTGAGCCCGGGAACTCCCCGTTGCGGTACTGGTCGGCGATCTTCAGCACTGCCTCGACGTACGTGTCGCTCTGGTTGTAGCGGTAGACCGCGGACTGGGCGCCGGAGTCGGTGCTGACGTCCTCGGTGCCGGCGCACAGGTAGGCCGCGGTGGCAACGGCAGCATCGTCGACGTCTTGGGGGTCGCGGCGGTTGTCGCCGTCACCGTCGGTGCCCATGACCGTCCAGGTGGAGGGGATGAACTGCATCGGGCCGACAGCGTGGTCGTACTCCGTGTCGTGGTCGTAGAGGCCGTTGTCGGTGTCGCGGATCGCCGCGAAGTTGCCGGCGCCGTTGAGCTGCGGGCCGATGATCGCGGGGAGGGCGAGGCCGTTGGAGTTGAGCTCGCTGCCGCCGAAGCGGCCGTGGTTGCTCTCGACCATGCCGATCGCGGCGACCAGCGCCCAGTCGATGCGGCAGGAGGCGTCGGCGTCGTTGAGCACGGTGGCCGAGCGCTGGTACGCAGCCAGGGCGACCGCCGGGATCGACAGCTCCTCGGCGTTGGAGGCCAGCTTCACCGCGTCGCTCGGGGTCAGGTTCTTCACGCCACCCAGGCCGTTGGAGATGCCGAGGGGGTCCTGAAGAGCGCCCGGATCGGGAAGCTCGGGCTGCTGATGACCGGTGTCGAGGCGCGCCTCGTTCGGGGCCAGAACCGCGAAGGCAGCGGTCAGCGCGACGGCGGCAACGGCCCGAGGCCCGATGCTGGTCAGCGCCGCTGTACTGATGCTTCTGGCCCAGAATTTTCGGGGTGCTTTGCTCATGCCGGTCTCACCTCTTCCACGCGTGGGGTACGTGTCCGTCCCATGAGCCTACCCAGGTATTCCATTTCTGCGCCCTGCAATTAGAAATCCACCTACGTTGGTGATGAACGGCAACGGTCGGGCCACCTGACGTTGGGCTGGTGTTCCCCGGTACGCCGCCTGGCCTCACCTTCCGCCTGTCACCGTGGACGACATGACTGAACGGACTCGTCTGTGGATGGTTCCGCTGGTCGCGGCCGCGGGTTGGGGCGTCGGTTTCCTTCCCCAGCTCGTCCAGCCGCAGCCGCTCCTGCTCGCCCCGATGGTCGCCGAGCTGGTCTCGTTCACGCTGCTCGCCGCCGCGCTCGGTGGGCTCGCCGCGGGGCTGCGCCCGGACCGCCGGCTGCTCAGTGCCGTGCTCGCCGGCACCGGTGTCGTCGTCGCGGCCCTCCTCGGGCTGATGTTCGCCGCCGGGCCGGCGGCGGCCAACCCATCGATGCTGACCCATCTGATCGCCATCGCCGCGATCACGACGGTCGCCGGTCTCGCCGCCGGGATCGCCGCGAGCCTCGGGCCGTGCGTGCTGCGGGCACCGATGCTGGCCGCGCCGGCCGTCTGCGTACCCCTCTGGCTCGACGGGATGCTCCCGGGCGAGCTGCCGTCGTCGGTCATCGACGCGCTGCTGGCGGCCGCCCTGGTGACCGTGCTGGTGACGTCCGTACGCCGCGCCGTCGATGTCGTCGCCTGGGTGCCCGCCTGGATCCTGGGCTGGGCGATGCAGACGCTGCTGACGGTGCTGGTGGCCATCGGCGTACTCATCCAGGAGGGCCGTTCGGTCGACGCCGGGCTGCTCTCCTCACACCTGGTCTACTTCCACGAGCGCTGGAACGAACCCGCGGTGCACTACCCCGCCGGATGGGCGCTTGCCGGCGTCCTGGCACTGGCGCTGGTGGCGTGGAGGCTGCGTGACACCCTTCGGGTGTGAACGATAGAACTCTGAGCACTCTCATCACCGGAGGCACCCGCGGGATCGGTGCCGCTGTCGCTCGCCGGCTGGCTGCTGAGGGCCACTCGCTCGTGCTCGGATATCTGTCCGACGAAGCTGCTGCTGTCGCGACGCGCGACGAGATCAGGGCGCTCGGGGTCTCCTGCGAGATCGTGGCTGCGGACATCACCACCGACGCCGGGATCGCCGCGCTCTTCGAGGCGGCCGGCCCGATCACCGGCGTGGTCAACAACGCCGGCGCGACCTACCGCTACGCGCCCCTCGTCGACACTCCCCCCGACGAGATCCGGAAGACGTACGCCGTCAACCTGGTCGGTCCCACGCTGGTCGCCCGTGCGGCGGTGTCGGCGCTCGCCGAGGGCGGCGTGATCGTCAACATCTCCTCCGGCGCCGCCACCTTGGGATCGCCGGGGGAGTACGTCCACTACGCCGCCGCCAAGGCCGGGATCGACGCGCTCACCAAGGGCCTCGGGCTCGAGGTCGCCTCGCTCGGCATCCGGGTCGTCGCGGTCGCCCCCGGGCTCACCGAGACCGACATGCACGCCAACACCGGCGACCCCGGCCGGATCGCGCGGATGGCACCCCAGATCCCGATCGGCCGAGCGAGCTCACCCGACGAGGTCGCCGAGGCCGTCGCCTGGCTGATGAGCGAGAAGGCCGGGTACGTCACCGCCACGACGCTGCGGGTGACCGGCGGGCGGTGATGTCCCCCGTCTGATGTCACAGCAGGGCGACGTACGTCGTCTCGTTGGCATGAACATCATCTTGTGGATCGTGACGATTTTTCTGGCTGCCGGATTCCTGGCCGGTGGACTGGCGATGCTGCTGCTGTCGAAGGAGAGGTTCCGCAACGCCTTCGAGGGGTGGCACTACGCCGACGACTTCCCCGGCGGCTTCCTCAAGGCCATCGGTGTGATGAAGGTGCTGGCCGCGGCCGGGCTGATCCTGCCCGCAGTGACCGGGGTCGCCACCTGGCTGGTGCCGTTCGCCGCTCTCGGGCTGGTGCTGCTCATGACCGGCGCGACGACCACCCGCATCATCCGCAAGGAGTGGGGCTCCGCCGCCGGTGACCTGGTCTTCTGGTCGCTGGCGGCCTTCGTGGCGTTCGGTCGCTTCGTGGCCGTGCCGTTCTAGGACCTGCCGCGTACGCCGTGGGGTAACGATTTTCGGTGTCGTGTCGTGCACCCGCGCGGTCGGCAGATGGACCACAATCTCCTCATGAGGCCCCAGGTGGTCGCGCATCGCGGCGCCAGTCATGAGATCGCCGAGCACACCCTCGCTGCGTACGTCGCGGCCCTGGACGCGGGCGCGGACGCCTTGGAGTGCGACGTCCGGCTGACCATGGACGGGCATCTCGTCTGCGTCCACGACCGCCACCTGCGCCGCATCGGCGCGCGGGGGCTGGTCTCGGAGATGACCCTCGCCGAGCTGCAGGCGATCGACTTCGCGGCCTGGAAGAACGGGTTCTGGGAGGGGGAGGACGAGCTGCCGGACCGGGACATGCGCGGCGTGCTCACGCTGCACCGGCTGTTGCGGGTCGTGCGTGACTACGGCCGGCATGTCGAGATGGCGATCGAGACCAAGCACCCGACGCGCTACGGCGGGCTGACCGAGGGGCGTCTGGTCGACGTGCTCAACGACTTCGGCTGGGCGGGTCCGGGCAGCCCGGTGCGGGTGATGAGCTTCTCGTTCACGGCGCTGCAGCGGGTGGAGCGGCTGGCGCCGGGCGTACCTCTGGTCCAGCTCGTCGACCGCGCCGCCAACTGGTCGCTCCTGCGGCACGCGATCGGCCCGGACTGGTGGCTCGGGGCCAGCATCGAGATGCTCACCGCTCACCCGAAGCTGGGGCGTCGGCTGGCGTCGAAGGGCCGCAACCTCCACGTCTACACCGTCAACACCGAGGAGCAGCTCAAGCTCTGCCTCGACCTCGGGGTCAGCGCGGTCATCACCGACCGGCCAGGGTTCATGCTGGAGCTGCTCGGCCGCTGAGGCGTGTTACCTGGTGCGCGGGCCCGGCAGGTTAGGGTTTGGCCGTGGCCAAGAAGTCCCGAGTCAAGAACCGTCAGGCGGCTGCGGCCCCGACGGACGGTCCCAACCCGCGCGCGGCGTGCCCGTGCGGGTCCGGCAAGCGCTACAAGGCGTGCCACGGTGCCGCCGGCGGCGCGTTCGTGGGGCGCCCGTTCGAGGGCCTGCCCGGCGAGTGCGACCTGGTCGCGCTGCGCGAGCTGGTGCCCTCGGCGACGGTGTCGCTGACGGTGAAGGGCTTCGAGTCGACCCCCGTCACGCTGGGCACCCTGCTGCCCGGCGCCGCGCCGGCGATGTCCCGCGACTCGGGTGAGGTCTGGGCCGGGCTGCAAGTGCAGCACAACTACGGAGACGTGTCGCGTGACGTCGCCGCGGCCCTGCTCCAGGCGCTGGAGAGCCGCGCCGCGGGCGAGTCCGGCATCTTCGGCCTCACCTCCGCGCCGGGACCCGGCCCGCGACTCCAGGACATCGTCACCAACGAGTCCCTGGACGTCACCGTCCACGAGGGCTTCGACTGGTGGCTCGCCGACGTCGAGGACAAGGGCGCTCTGCTTGATTCTGGGGCAGAGCACGCGCTCGAGCACGCCAACGAGTCGGTGCTGCCGACGGAGCGGCTGACCTCGGTCGAGGCGGCGTACTGGACCTCGGTCGGTTCCAAGGAGCACCTGCGCTGGGTGATGCCCGAGCCCGAGGACGCCCTGCTGACCGCGCTCGCGCGCCTGCACGTGACCGGCGAGGACGTGATCGTCCCCGACGCTCGTTTCGTCGGCATGTTCCGTGCCCACGGCCTGCTCGCTCCCGTCTGGGACCTGCCGGTCGGCACCGGCGCCGAGGCGCTCGAGGAGCCGGCGGTGGCGTTCAAGAAGCTGCTCGACGAGGCCCTCGCCGACGACTCCGAGATCACCCCCGAGGTGCGCTCGGCTCGCGCCGGGCTCGCCAACCGCCAGGTCACCATCCGCTGACTCGACCAGCGGCTACTGCTCGACTGGCAACCAGAGCTCGCACGAGGCGTACGTCTCGGTGAGCTCGAGGTAGCGCAGGATGGACGGCCCGGGGCGGAGCCGCCACGGGTTCGACGGGAACCAGTCGGTGGCGGTCGCCGCCCAGAGCCGCTGCAGCGTCTCCGGGTGCGGGCCGCTGGAGGCGAAGACCGCCCAGGAGCCGGCCGGCACGGTGATGCTGTCGAGCCCGTCCGGCACCGCGGCCGACGGCGTGACCGCGACCCCGTGCAGGTAGGTGATCATCGTCCCCTCCTGCGCATCGGGCGACGGGGAGTCGGTGACGGCGAGGATGCCGCGCGGGTCGGTGTCGTTGAGCTCCTTGAGCCGAACGTGCTCGTCGGGCGGGATCGAGGCGATGTGTGTCTGGATGTGTGGGTTCACGCCCTCGTAGATCAGCGGGACCTTGGTGGCGTGGCCGACCAGCCGCAGCTCGGGCATGTCGTTGATGGTGACGTCCATCGGGGTGCTCCCTTCGACGCTCAGACGGAACCTGAGCGTGGGTTGTGTGCGTAGCGGACCACCGGATCGGCGTACGTCAGCCGGAGCCGAACCGTGCACGGCACGGAACGCGCGCCCGAACGCCTCGGTCGAGCCGTAGCCGTAGCGCACCGCGACCTCCAGGAGGTCAGGGGCGCCGGCCACCAGGTCGGCGGCTGCCAGGGTCATCCGGCGGCGGCGTACGTATTCCGACAGGGGCATCCCGGCCAGCGCCGAGAACATCCGGCGCAGGTGGTACTCGGTGGTGCCGTGGTCGCGGGCGACCTGGGCCACGTCCACCTCGCCGGTGAGCTCTGCCTCGACCAGGTCGACCAGGGTGTTGAGCGTTCCGATCATGTGGTCCTCCTTTCGCCATCAAGCCTCGCCCGGGAGCAACCTCCGGCGCCCGACCTTTCTGGTCAGATTCAGTCTGGCCAGGTTCGATCAGGTTCAGTCGGACCGCGAACGCAGCCGGAACGCCTGCAGGCGGGAGTAGCCCTTCACGCTCGTACGCCGCATCTTCTCGACCTGGAAGCCGTCGACGTCCTCGAGCGCGGCGGCGGCGTTCTCGTCGATGACCACCGATGATGGCCGGGCGACGGTCGTGAGGCGGGCCGCGATGTTGACCGTCGGACCGAAGACGTCGCCGAGCCGGAGCACCACGTCGCCGTAGGATATCCCGGCTCTGACGTGCGGAAACGCGCTGTCGCGATCTTCTCCGAGGGCGGCCAGGTCCAGGGCGGTCCGGGCTGCGGCGGCGACGTCCTCGAAGGTGAAGAACACCCCGTCGCCGAGATACTTGATCACCCGTCCGCCGTGCTCGACCACGACGTCGGAGCAGGTGTCCTCGAACTCCTCGACCCAGTCGACCAGCTCCTTGTCGCTGAGCCGCTTGGACCGGGCCGTGTAGCCGACGATGTCGAGGAAGCCGACCGCCAGTGGCACCGCGGAGGCGTCCGCGACGGTGAGCATCCGCCGCGCCGCGCTGACCAGGTGGCGCCGCCAGACGTAGTCCTGCAGCGACTCGACCAGGGGCAGCACCTGCCCCGTCAGGGCGACCAGGTCCTCGACCTCGTCGCCGCCCCGCTCCCGGGCGACCTCGGCCAGCAGCGACGTCTGCCACTCGGCCAGGCGCGCGTAAGACCGTCCCCAGGTCCGTACGAGCGCGGCCTGCCGGTCCTCGCTGAGCACACCGAGGCGTACGAGCTCCTGCGTCATCCGCAGCGCCTCGACATCGGCCTCGGTGAAGGCGATCTCGTCCTCGCCCGCGTGCGGGAAGCCGAGGTGGTGCCAGAGGTCCTCGGTGACCTCCATTGGTACGCCGGCGGCATCCGCCACCTCGGCGCGGGTCAGCGTGGGCGTCTGGCCGAGAACGAAGGACTCGACCACGGCGAGCGCCTCGGCCAGCTCGATGTCAGCCTCACGGCTACGGCCCTGGCCGAGGCTCTCGTCAGCCTGGTCCTCGAGCGTCAGGAGCCGAACCTATCCTTGGCGACCTTCTCCAGCGCCCGCGCGAACGTCGGCATCTCGACGGACAGCTGCTGCAGCTTGTCGGCGCTGAGGTGGATCAGGTCGAGCGGGGTGAGGGCGACGATGGAGGCCGTGCGCAGCGAGCCCCTCATGATCGCCGCCTCGCCGATGATGTCACCGGGACCGCACTGGGCGATCTCCTCCTTGTCCCGGCGGACCGAGACGGTGCCGTCGAGGATGATGTAGGCCTTGTCCGGCGGGGTGTCCTCCCAGATCGGCGACCAGCCCTCGGGCAGGTGCACGCGGGTGCCGGTGGCGCTGATGTGCGCGATCTCCTTGGGCGTGAACATGGAGAAGAACGACTCGGTCACGAGGGTTTCCTTCGGGGTCGGCTGTGGGGTGGCTACCGCTATGTGACGGCAGTTACAGAGATCAACGATGTTCGTCTACAGGGGTTACCCGCGGGTGTAGTTGCCTATGCGGGCAGCGGGTCGCGCGCGATCGGGCAGCTCATGCATCGCGGGCCGCCGCGGCCGGAGCCCAGCTCGGAGCCGGCGATCGCGATGACCTCGATGCCGGCGGCCTCCAGGGCTCCGTTGGTCTGCGTGTTGCGCTCGTACGCCACGACCACGCCCGGCGCCAGTGCCAGGGTGTTGTTGCCGTCGTCCCACTGCTCGCGCTCGGCGGCGACCGGGTCGAGCCCGGTGTCGATGTGGTGGAGCTTGTCGATCCCCATCGCCTCGGCCGCGACCTCGAGGAACGGGCGCGGGGCCGCGATGTTCAGCTGGCCGTCGTCGCCCGCGGGGGTCACGGCGTACGCCACCAGCGAGTCGACGGCGTTCGGGTAGATCACCATCTTGTCGGTGTTCACCAGCGTGGCGATGGTGTCCAGGTGCATCGTCGCGCGCTCCTGCGCGATCGGCACCGCGAGCACGGTGTGGGCGAGCTCCTCGGCGAAGACCTGGCGGGCGAGCCGCTCGGCCCCGGCGGGGGTGGTGCGCTCGCCGACCCCGACCGCGACGACACCGGGAGCGAGGAGGAGTACGTCCCCACCCTCGACGTGCTCCAGGTGGGCGCCGTGCAGCCGCGGGCTGGCCCGGAAGCGCGGGTGGAACTGGTAGATCAGCTCGGTGAGCGCGGTCTCGCGCTTGCGAGCCGGCATCGCCAGCGAGGTGACCGTGGCCCGGTCGCGGATCCACACCGACGAGTCGCGGGTGAAGAGCAGGTTGGGGAGCGGGTCGATCAGGAAGTCGTCGTGGGCGAGGAGGCTGGTGACCAGACCGTGGCCTCCGCGTACCTCGTCGTTGCGGACGCCGGCGGTCAGATGGTCGGTCAGCTCGGCCGGTCCGGCGTCGGCGAGGGCACCGCTCAGGTAGCCGCGCAGGGTGTCGCCGAGGGTGAGCGAGCCCAGCACGTTCTCGAGCGCCAGCTTCCGCGCCTCGGGCACCTCGAGCGTCTCGGTGAGCAGGTCGGTCAGGTAGAGCACCTCGACGTCGCGATCCCGCAGCGCGGCCGCGAAGGCGTCATGCTCGTCCTGTGCCCGCTTCACCCACGGGATGCCGTCGAAGAGCAGCTTGTCGTTGTTGCGCGGCGTCAGCCGGGTGAGCTCCCGGCCGGGCCGGTGGAGCATTACCGTACGCAGTCGTCCGACCTCGCTGTCGGCGCCAAGTCTCACCATGGCGCAGAGCCTAGATGAAGCCGCTCAGGCGAACACCTCGACCAACGTCAGGATGCTCAGGACGAGGCAGACGACGGCTCCGACGTAGTGCAGGAAGTGCAGCTTGATGAACCGGAGCAACGTACGTCCCAGCAGCACCGCGAGCCCCGACACCGTCAGCAACGCGGCCCAGGATCCGATGAAGACCGAGACCGGGTCGTGGTAGCGAGCCACCAGCGAGACGCTCAGCAGCTGGGAGAGGTCGCCCCACTCGGCCGCGAAGAGGACCATGAAGCTGGCCAGGACCTGGCGGAAGCCGCGTACGTCCTTCGCCTTCTCGGCGAACTCGCTGCCGTCGTCCTCGGACGCGGTGCCGTGGTGGCGGCGCCCCTCGATGAACAGGTACACCGCGCCGCCGAGGAAGAGCAGGGCGGCGATGATATGGATCAGGTCGGTCGGAAGGAGCGTCGCCACCCCGCCGATCGCCACCGCGATGAGCGTCTGGACCGCGAACGCCGCGCCCACCCCGAGCCAGACGAAGATCGGCCGGTACTTCGTCGACAGCACCAGCGTCGCCAGGAACGTCTTGTCCGGGAGCTCGACGACGAAGATCGCGGCGAAGGCCAGCGCGACGACGGTGATGTCCATCAGGGTTCCGTTCCAGTTTCTTTACGTCCGGCTCATATCGTCGCACCACCGCCCCGCCGAGACGTCGCCTGCGTCGGCCGAGACGTCACGGCGGTGCCTAGTCGGCCGACGGGGCCGACTTCTCGGCCGACGGGGCCGACTTCTCGGCGAGGGCGGCGGCCTTGGCCTCGGCGAGTACGTCGATCGCCGGGCGATCGAGCGCGGCGGCGGCGCGCGCGACGTCGTCCCACTCGGGCTGCAGGTTGACGACCTCGTCGTCGAGACGGGCGGCCTTGACCGCGATCGGGTGTCCCTCGACGGTCACGGTCAGCATCTCGCGGGGCAGGGCGTGCTTGACGACCTCGTGCTGACGTACGCCGATCGTCGAGGTCTCCCGGAAGAACACCCGCCGGACCGCCTCGGCGGCATCGGGACGGGTGAGGGCGTGGAGCGTGTAGGCCGGTCGGCCCTTCTTCATCAGGATCGGCGTGACCCAGGCATCGTTCGCGCCGGCGGTCAGAAGCGCGTCGAGGGCGCCCGGGATCAGTCGAGGCTCGAGATCGTCGATGTTCGCCTCGATGACGAGCTCGGTCGGCGCATTTTCCCGCCATGGCGGGAAAATGCCGCCTCCGACCGCGGGATCCGCCCGCATTTCCCCGCCATGGCGGGATTCTGCCCCCGGCCGCACCGCAGCGTCGCCGATCAGCAGGCGCAGCGTGTTCGACCAGCCCGCCGGGTTCCGGCCGCCGGCGCCGGTGCCGATCGCTCGGGTCGTCATCGCTGGCTGTTCGCCCCAGGAGGTGGCGAGAGTGGCGAGGAGGGCAGCGCCCGTCGGTGTGCACAGCTCCATCTCGGGATGTCCCGGAGGTCCCGCGAAGGAAGGTACGCCGGTGAGCAGCCGCGCCACGGCCGGCGGCGGCACCGGGAGGGTGCCGTGGGCGGCCCGGATCGAGCCCGACCCGACCGCGACGGGCGAGACCACGACTGCGTCGGCGCCCAGATGTGCGAAACCGGCACAGACCCCGACGACGTCGGCGATCGCGTCCAGCGCCCCGACCTCGTGGAAGTGGACCTGCTCGGGAGAGATCCCGTGAACGGCGCCCTCGGCCTCAGCCAGCCGCTCGAAGACCCGCAGCGCCAGGTCGCGCACGGAGCCGTCGAGAGCGGCGGCGGTCAGCAGTGCGCGGACGTCGGTCCAGGTGCGGTGATGGACCGAGTCGGCGATCTCGACATGACACCGGGTCGCGGCCAGCGCGCCACGGGTCACCGGCGAAGCAGCGAGATCCACCGGCTCGGGGGCGACCGCATCCACGGCCGAGGCGATCACGGAGAGAGGCACGCCGGCGCCGACCAGCGCGCCGAGCAGCATGTCCCCCGAGGCTCCGGAGGACGCGTCGACCCAGACGATGCTCATCCCTGACCCAGCGCCCGCCGCGCGATCCGAGCCGCCGCGACCCCGGCGCCGTAGCCGTTGTCGATGTTGACCACGGTCACGCCGGGAGCGCAGGAGTTGAGCATCGCCAGCAGCGCGGCCAGCCCGCCGAAGGAGGCGCCGTAGCCCACTGACGTCGGCACCCCGATCATCGGCACTCCGACCAGCCCGCCGACCACGGAGGGCAGGGCACCTTCCATGCCCGCGACGACGATCAGGCAGTCGGCGTCGTCGAGCCGGTCGCGTACGGCCATCAGGCGGTGGATCCCGGCGACACCGACATCGGTGATCCGCTCGACACCGGCCCCGTGGACGCGGGCCGCGAGCGCGGCCTCGGCCGCGACCGGCCCGTCGGAGGTCCCGGCGGCCACGACGCACACCCGGCCGTGCGGGGTCGGTAGCGGCCCGAGCGTGACCGCGCGGGCCTCGGCATCGTGGACCGCCGTAGGCAGCTCGGCCCCGACCCGGGCGGCCGCCTCGGCGGAGACCCGGGTGGCCAGGACCGCGCGCGAGGGATGCGCCTCGTGCAGTCGGCGAAGGATCGCGACGACCTGCTCGGGGGTCTTGCCGCCGGCGTACACGACCTCGGGGTCGCCGGTGCGGCGCTCCCGGTCGAGGTCCACGCGGGCGAACCCGAGGTCGGCGGTCGGCTCGTCGTCCGACATCACTCAGAACCGCGCCGGGTCGGCGGGGTAGACGCCCAGCAGCTTCACGTCGGTGGTGAAGAAGGCCAGCTCCTCCAGGGCCCGCTTCAGCCCCGGCTGGTCCGGGTGACCGTCGACCTCGGCGAGGAACTGGGTGGCGGTGAACTTCCCATCCACCATGTAGGACTCCAGCTTGGTCATGTTGACGCCGTTGGTCGCGAAGCCGCCGAGCGCCTTGTAGAGCGCCGCCGGGAGGTTGCGTACGTTGAAGATGAACGAGGTCACGACCGGACCCGCGTCGGCGGGAGCCTGGATGAAGTCGGGCGAGAGCACCACGAAGCGGGTGGTGTTGTGGTCGGCGTCCTCGATGTCGGTGGCGAGCACGTCCAGCCCGTAGATCGAGGCCGCCAGCGGCGGAGAGATCGCGGCCATCGTCGGATCGCCGGCCTCGATCACCTCGCGCGCGGCGCCGGCGGTGTCACCGGAGACGACCGGCGTGAAGCCATGCTCCCGGATGATGTTTCGGCACTGGCCCAGGGCGTGGACGTGGGAGTGGACCGTACGGATGTCGTCGAGGTGGGCGCCCGGAAGGCCGAGCAGGTGGAACCGGATCCGCAGGTAGTGCTCGGCGATGATGTGCAGGTTGGACTCGGGGAGGAAGTGGTGGATGTCGGCCACCCGCCCGGCCAGGGAGTTGTCGATCGGGATCATCGCAAGCGATGCCTCACCCGCCTCGACGGTCGCAAACACGTCCTCGAACGAGGCGCACGGCACCGACTCCAGCTCGGGGTAGTGCCGCTGGCACACCATGTGTGAGTTGGACCCTGGTTCGCCCTGATAGGCGATGCGATGTGGCTCGGACACAGCGACAGTCTAGATTCGCCCGATGTGCTCGCTCTTGCAATTCTCAGTCTGCTGACAGCAATCGCCGCTCTGGTCCTCGCCGGAGCGGCCTGGCAGAAGACGAAGGACGTACGTCGCCCCGACCCTGCCGCCGTCGAGTCGCTCCCGACCGACGTCGCCGGTCTGCGCGCCGAGGTCGCGGCCCTGCGCGCCGAGTCGGCGATGAACCTGCGCCACCTCGCGGTCGTGCGCTTCGACGCCTTCGGAGACGCCGGCGGCCACCTGAGCTGGTGCCTTGCGCTGCTCGACGACAACGGCGACGGGGTCGTGCTCACCTCGATCCACGGCCGTACCGAGGCGAGGTCGTACGCGAAGAGCATCAGCGCCTGGAAGTCGTCCCAGCTGATGTCACCCGAGGAGACCGAGGCCGTCCAGCAGGCCAAACCCAGGAGCTGATCCGGGCTGATCCGGGCCCGAAAACGACACCGGCACGCTCGGGCGTGGCGGGGGAACCGTTCCGAGCGTGCCGGTTTTTCAAACCCGGGCTGCGGGTGGGACGGCCCGGGAGTCGACCACTGGTCGCGGGGGATATCCGACCAGTGTGTGGGTCTTGCCACGTCACCGGCCGGAGTCAGGCTGAGCCCGGTCGAAGACGACGACTCGGCTCACGCCGAGTCGCGTCAGACACCTTATGAACATTTACTTGTCAACAAGACATCTGTGTCGGCGAGTCGGCTCGGTTTGCCACGAGAATCGACGCCAAACGCGCTGAAAACCCGCAGAAAGAGGGACTTTAGGCCCTGATTCCCGGGACGTTCTGCCCTGCCGCGTGTCGTTTAGATTCGGGACCGAATCGGGACTGGGCGTCAGCGTGGCACGCGGACGAGCAGGCGCCCGGGGAGGCACTGCATGCGGAGCTCGCGACCCTCGGAGATCGTGTCGCCGTCGAGCTGGCGAGGCTGGTCGTGGTTGGTCCGGATCACGACGCTCGCACCGGTCATCCGGTTGACCAGATTGTCGGTGCGCGGGCGCTTGCTCAGCACCCGGACAGCGAGCGGTAGCCAGGACCAGAATCGCTGCGGATAGAGCAGCACCACGTCGATGAGGCCGTCGTCGAGCGCGGCCGCCGGCAGCAGTGGCATGTTCGCCTGGAGGTAGCCGACGTTGCCGACCACGACCGTGCGCGCCCGGTGCCTGGTGAACTCGCCGTCGTCGACGGAGATCTCCAGCCGCATCGCCGGGAACATCAGGCTCTTGAAGGCGGAGAGGACGTACGCCATCCAGCCGATCCGCTTCTTGATGTCCTCGTTGACGCCGCTCATGATCGCGGCGTCGAAGCCCATCCCGGCCATGACAAGGAAGTTGGTGTCCTCGATGTTGTCGCCCGAGACCCGGACCAGGTCGATCGCCCGGTCCTGCCCGGTGAGCGCGACGTCGATCGCGGCGCGGATGTAGAGCGGGATCGACAGGTTGCGGGCCAGCAGGTTGCCGGTGCCACCGGGGACGATCCCGACCGCGATGCCGGTGCCGGCCAGGGCGGAGCAGACCTCACGTACGGTGCCGTCGCCGCCACAGACGAGGACCAGGTCGGCGCCCTCCTCCTGGGCGGCACGCGCCATGCCCCTGCCCGGGTCTTCGACCGTGGTCAGGTGCCAGGTCGGGGTCTTCCAGCCGGACTCCTTGGCCATCGCGGTGACCATCGTCTTGAAGTGTTCGACCGACTCGACCTTGATCGGGTTGAGGACGACCGCGATCTTCCGGTTGCCGCGCACCGAGTCGACCAGCGGCCGACGTCCCAGCGCGTGCGAGACGGGCAGCGGCGTGTAGAGCGCCATACCGAGGAAGACGGCGCCGGCGGCGAAGAGGATCCCGCCGAGCACGTCGGAGGGGTAGTGACGTCCGAGGAAGACCCGGTCGGCGGCGACCAGCACGACCAGCAGCGTGAGGCCCGTGTAGGCCAGGCGCCGGATGCCGCGGCGGCGTACGAACATCGTCACGACCACGGCGATCACGCCCGCCAGCACCGCGATCCCGGTCGCATGACCGGACGGGTACGCAGGCGACTCGTGCAGCCACGACGTCAGCTGCCACGAGGGCCGGTCCCGGTCGACGAGCTGCACGAGCCCACGCCGTACGACCAGGGTGACCACCACGACGCCGAGGACGTAGATCGCCGCGCGCGGATACTTGCGGAACAGGCCCGCGGCGACCAGGAGTGCGACCCCGGCCGCGAAGTACCAGTCCGTGCCGACCTCGACGACGTGCCAGAAGTCGAGCATCCAGCCGTTCTCCGCGGTCACCGCCGTCGCGTCCCGGCCGAGCTCGTCGATCGTCGAGACCGGCGGCCACCCGTTGATCCCCACGATCCCGATCAGGGCGCACAGAGCGAACAGCGAGGCCGCCCAGAGCAGCAGGGCACGGCGCGAAAGGTCAAGCACGGTGAGTCAGTATGCGCGATACGTCTTCCACACAGTGAATGAACGGGCTGGACAAAAGCGCGGGCAGGGCCTGACTGAGAGCGCTATCGTTCGCTCTCCGCGCATGATTCGGGTCGGCGCCGGCACCACTCGGTCCCTCGTCGTTGTGAGGTCTCTCTCATGCGCTCTCGCGTCTCCGCGTACGCCCTTCTCGGGCTCCTGTCCGTCCCAGCCGTCGCCCTGAGTGTCAGTGGCCTCCTCGCCGGCTCTGCCGCCGCGGCAGAAGGTGAGTGTGGCGGCAGGCCCGTCACCGTCGACCTCAGCGTCGGGGGTCAGGCGCCGACCGAGGGTGACGACGTCATCGCCGTCCCGGCAGGCATCGCTGTCGACGCCATGGGTGGCAACGACTGGATCTGCGTCCAGGGGGAGGGCGCCGCGGACATCGTCGGTGGCCCGGGTGATGACACGATCTACCCGAGGTACAGGAACCGCGTGAACGCCGGAGAGGGAAACGACACGATCGACGGCGACTTCCTGACGCTCGACGCGGGTGCCGGACACGACGTCATCTTCGGCGGGATGCAGTTTCTGTTTGTCACCGCCAAGGGAGGTGATGGCGACGACACGTTCCACGCGGGTTCCACCGGCGGCGCCTTCGACGGACAGGGTGGCGCCGACACCTTCTACGGTGGTCCGGACAACGACAGAAGCTACGGCGGTGCCGGAGACGACCGGATCTACGGTGCGGACGGTGACGACAACCTCAGGGGTGACGGCGGCGCTGACACCGTGCTCGGAGGAAGCGGCGCAGACCATGTGTCCGTAACGGACGTCGACGCGGTGGGAGATGTGATCGACGCCGGTCCCGACGACGCATCGGTGGACAAGCTCGACCTCGACCAGGGTCTCGTGCCCTCGGGCACAGGCATCGAACTCCAGATGGCGTCCGGAACGAGCAGCTGGGGCGTCACCATGGCGGGCTTCGAGTCGGTGGTCGGCACCGATCACGCCGACGTGATCACCGGCACCGACGCTGACGACACCATCGATGCGGCCGGCGGGGGCGACCGGGTAGACGGATCCGAGGGCGCCGACGTCGTTCTCGGTGGTGCTGGTGGTGATGTCCTCGAAGGCGGGCAGGGCAAGGATCGTGTGGAGGCAGGAGACGGCGCTGACCTTGTCTACGGCGAGCGCGGGAACAACTACGACTCAGGCGTGGGAGACGACGACCTCTTGTTCGGCGGTCCTGGAGACGACGAGATGAGCGGGTACGTCGGCAACGACCTTGTCGACGGCGGCGAAGGTCACGACGAACTGGACGGAGACGACGGTGCGGACACCGTCATCGGCGCTGGTGGCGACGACCTCATCTACGGGTGGGGTGGTGATGATCGCCTGGACGGCGGCACCGGTACGGACGCGGTCGACGGTGGCTTGGGCGCGAACGTGATCCTGGGCGGCGCCGGCGACGATTTCCTGAACGGGAACAGCGGCTCGAAGGTCACGATCGACGGTGGTCTCGGCGACGACCGGATTGTAGGTTCGCAGGGCAATGATCTGGTGCGTGACAGCGGTGGTGGCAACAAGATCTCGGCGCTCGGCGGCAACGACCGAATCGAGGGTGGCTCGGGAACCGACATCGTCTATGGCGGGCATGGCGCTGACACTCTCTACGGGAATGCCGGCAACGACTTCCTGACGGGTGGCGCTCATGACGGCACGACCGAAGATGCGGCCGTTGATCGCCTCGTCGGGGGCGTCGGCGATGACGAACTCCGCGGGGATGCCGGAAATGACCTGATTGCGGGTGACGCGGGCGACGACCACCTCGAGGGTGGCAGTGGCAACGACTCCCTCGATGGCGGCTCGAGCAATGACACGATCCGCGGCGACAGCGGGAACGACCTGATCGTCGGCGGGACCGGAAACGACCAGATCACTGGTGGATCAGGTGCGGATACGTCCTCGTACTCGAGTGCCTCCGGTGCGGTCAACGTCTCGCTCGCCGCGGGGGCTGCCCGAGCGACGGGGGCGGCTGGGACGGATGCCATGGATCAGATCGAGAGCGTCACGGGATCTCGGTATGGAGATCGCCTCCGCGGAAACGCCGGCGGCAACGTCCTTCTGGGCGGAGGCGGGTCCGACACCATCCTCCCGAAGGGCGGCAACGACCGCGTCGACGGCGGCGCAGGGACGGACACTCTCTCGTACGCAGATCAGTGGAGTCGTGTGAAGGTCTCGCTCGCGACGACGGCTCCTCAGGCCACCGGGGCTGGCAGTGATGCCATCCGCAACATCGAGAACCTGGTGGGAACGGAGTACGCCGACGTCCTGAGCGGCAACGCCCTGGTCAATGTGATCACCGGCGGTCAAGGGGCCGACAAGATCTACGGCGGCAGGGGTAGCGACAAGCTCGACGGCAACTTCGGCACGGATGCCCTTCACGGCGGCCTCGGGACGGACTACGGCAATGGCGGCTTGGGCAGAGACTCGTGGACGTCGATCGAGCGCAAGGTCAGCCTTCCGTGATTCGTGAGTCCGTTGTGCGCCAAACGTCTTCCACACAGTCGATGAACGGGCTGGACAAAAGCTGAGGCAGTGGCCGGAGGAAAGCGCTATCGTGCGCTTTCCGCGCATGATTCGGGTCGGCGCCGGCACCCCTCGGTCCCTCGTCGTTGTGAGGTCTCTCATGCGCTCTCGCGCTTCCGCGTACGCCCTCCTCGGGCTCTTGTCTGTCCCCGCCGTCGCCCTCGGTGTCGGTGGCCTTCTCGCCGGCTCTGCGGCCGCGGCAGAAGGTGAGTGTGGCGGCAAGACGGTCACCGTCGACCTCTCGGTTGAAGGTCAGGTCCCAACCGAGGGCGATGACGTCATCGCCGTTCCGCCGGCAGTGTCCATCGACGCGCTGGGCGGTCACGACACCATCTGCGTCCAGGGCCAGGGCACGGCGACTATCGTCGGCGGGCTCGGCGACGACACCATCTACTCCGACTACGGCAATAGGGTCGATGCGGGTGAGGGGAACGACACGATCAGCGGCGGCTTCATCGGCCTTGACGCGGGTCCTGGAAATGACGTCATCCATGGGGGTAAGCAGCCGCTCCACGTCGCCGCCGGGGCCAAGGGCGGAGAGGGCGACGACACCTTCCACGCAGGAACCACCGGTGGCGTCTTTGACGGGCAGGGCGGCACCGACACCTTCTTCGGCGGCCCTGGTCGCGACATCGGCTACGGCGGGGCTGGAGACGATCGGCTCTACGGCGCGGACGGTGACGACAGTCTCCGCGGAGATGCAGGTGCCGATCTCATTGACGGCGGCGTCGGTGCGGACTGGCTCAGGGGCAATGCGGACGCCGACACCGTGCTCGGCGGCGAGGGCGCTGACCGGATCACGGTGAACGACGCGAGCGCGTCAGGGGATGTCTTCGATGCCGGTTCCGCCGATACCGCGACGGACGAGCTCGACCTCGCTCCCGATCTCGACACCAACCTGTCGGCGACGGCCATCGAGCTCGACATGGCGTCCGGCGCCAACAGCTGGGGCATCACCCTGGCCGGGTTCGAGTCGGTGGTCGGAACCAGGCACGCCGACGTGATCACTGGTACGAGCGGTGACGACACGATCGACGGTTACGAGGGCGACGACACGATCGACGCGGGGTCAGGTGATGACACGGTCCTGGGTTACCGCGGCAACGACCGACTGGTCGGTGGCTTCGGCAACGACGTCCTCCGTGCGGAGAGCGGCGACGACAACATCGATGCTGGTAGCGGTGACGATGTCGTCGAGGCCGGTGCCGACGACGACCGGGTGAGCGGTGGCGAGGGCCAGGACACGCTCAACGACGGGTCTGGCGACGACGTCGTCCGGGGCGACGAAGGTGACGACACGCTCACGCCGACGCCCTACGGAAACGACAACTTCGACCAGCTCTACGGTGACGGTGGGAACGACACCATCACCGGTGGGGCGTTTGGGGACGACACCATCCTCGGGGGCGACGGCAACGACATCCTGAACGGTGGCACCGGAGCATCGGTCATCCTCGGTGGCCGCGACGACGACACCATCACGATCGGCCGCGCTGAGCGGGCAGCCGAGAACGCCTTCGGTGAGGACGGCAACGACACGATCCACGTCGGTCAGTTCGGGGGCGTGGCCGAGGGTGGCAACGGCAACGACGTCATCCACGGCGGCTCTGGCTCGCTCAACGCCTCAGGCGATGCCGGCGACGACAAGATCTACGGTGCTGCGGCGTCGAACTACATCAGGGGTGGCGCGGGGAACGACCTCATCGAGGGCGGGGCCGGCAAGGACGTGCTGATCGGCAGTTCCGGCGTTGACTCGATCCATGGTCAGGGCGAAGCAGACGAGATCTACGGCGACGAGGACCACTACAGCCCCACCGTCGGATCCACGGACAGCATCGATGGCGGGGACGGAAACGACACGATCAAGGCCGGCCCCGGCAACGACACCGTGAGTGCGGGAGAGGGCGCGGACTCCGTCGTCGGGGAAGCCGGTAACGACCGAGTCCTCGGCGGAGGAGGCAACGACCGTCTGAAGGGAGACGCCGGCAACGACGCGATCGAGGGCGGCAGCGGCAACGACACCCTGGAGGGTGGAAACGACACCGACTCACTGCGCGGCGACAGCGGCGACGACGTGCTGGCGGGCAACTCCGGCAACGACTCTCTGAACGGCGGGACCGGCATCGACACAGCGTCCTACGCGACCGCCGACAACCCCGTGACCGCGAGCCTGTCCCGGGCGACCGGTGGCGGCGGCAGCGACACGCTAGCCGGGATGCAGAACCTGAAGGGCGGTCCCTACTCCGACCGCCTCACCGGCGACGGCGGCGCCAACGTACTCCTCGGTGGCGGCGGCAACGACACGATCCTGCCCGGACTTGGCAACGACCGCGCTGAGGGTGGTTCGGGAACCGACACCGTCGAGTACTCGAACGTACGCAACGGCGTGAAGGTCGCGCTCAACACGACCTCGGTGCAGTCGACCGGCGCGGGAGCGGATCGTCTGCTGACCTTCGAGCGACTGACAGGCACCAACTACGCCGACGTCCTTCGGGGCAACTCGGGCGCCAACAAGCTGGTCGGCCTCGGCGGTTCGGACCGGATCGAGGGCGGCTCGGGCAACGACTCGCTCTATGGCCACTCGGGCAACGACCGCCTCTACGGCGGCTACGGCCGTGACTACGGTGACGGTGGCACGGGCAGCGACAGCAGCTCGTCGGTCGAGCGGCGCGTACGCATTCCGTAGCCCCAGAGGTACGGGAGAGGTACGGGTTCGGGCGGCAGCACCGGTTCGCGACACTGCCCCTTTCGAGTTCCGAGCACATGAATCGAGAGGGATCCATACAGTGAAGACATCGGTGCGGTTGCGCATGGGCGGCCTGCTCGCGGCGGCAGCTGTGGCAACGGGCGGACTGGTCGCCGTGGACGCGGGCACGGCGCCTGCGGAGGCAGCGGTCAGCTGCACGATCAGCAGCCCGAAGACCGTACGTCCCGGCAACACCGGCAGCTGCGTGACGCTGCTGCAGAAGGTGCTCGGCGGGCTCCGGCCGGACGGTTCGTTCGGGTCCGCGACGACCGCCCGGGTCAAGGACTACCAGAGCGCGAAGGGGCTGTCGGCCGACGGCATCGTCGGGTCGCGTACCTGGTCGAAGATCAAGGCGGGCATGTCCGGTGCCGGCACGATCGTCTCGTCGACCGCGACCGCGAACTGGTACGCCTGCGTCATCGTCCGCGGCGGCCAGTCGATCCGCTACACGGTGACCAACAAGCGCAGCACCGGATGGAGGCAGGCCACGATCACCACCAGCGGCTCCCTCGCGAACCCGGTGATCAATGGCTCGATCCCCAGCAAGGGCTCGCGCTCGACGGCGTCGAACCCCTCGGGCTTCCCGAAGACGTATGGGACCTCGGCCGCGTACATCACCTACACCGGCGGCACCTACTTCACCAACGACTCCTACGGCTACGACTTCCCCAACAGGACCGTCTATCGCTCGTTCCTGCGCCCGTGCGGCAAGACCAGCCCGGTCTACTGGTGACCGGCTGATTACTGAAGTGAGATCTGGTGGTCCGGTCGACTAGCCTTGCCGCATGATCGACCCGCGCATCCTCCGCGAAGACCCCGACCGCGTACGTGCCTCGCAGGAGCGCCGTGGCGCGTCCTCCGACGTGGTGGACCGGGCTCTGTCCGCGGACAGCGCCCGGCGCGCGGCGATCGCGGACTTCGAGGCCAAGCGGGCCGAGCAGAAGCAGATGGGCAAGAAGGTTGCCCAGGCCAAGGGCGAGGAGAAGCAGCAGCTGCTCGCCGAGGTGAAGGACCTCGCCGCCGCCGTCAAGGCGGCCGAGGCGGCGCAGGGCGTTGCCGAGGAGGAGTGGAAGAAGGCTCTCAAGGCCATCCCCAACCTCGCCGACGACGCCCCGGCCGGCGGTGAGGACGACTTCGTCCTGATCGAGAAGGTCGGTAAGCCCCGTGACTTCGAGGCCGAGGGCTTCGAGCCGCGTGACCACGTCGAGCTCGGCAAGCTGCTCGGCGCGATCGACCTCGAGCGAGGCGCCAAGGTCTCGGGCAGCCGCTTCTACTTCCTGACCGGGGTCGGCGCGGAGCTCGAGTTCGCGCTGATCAACCTGGCGATGGAGCAGGCCCGTGAGGCCGGCTTCACCCAGGTCATCGCGCCCGCGCTGGTGCGCCCGGAGGCGATGGAGGGCACCGGCTTCCTCGACCAGGTCGACGACGGTGTCTACAAGATCGAGGACGACGACCTCTACCTCGTCGGCACCTCGGAGGTGCCGATGGCGGCCTACCACTCCGACGAGATCCTCGACCCCGACACCCTCCCGCGACGCTACGCCGCCTTCTCGTCGTGCTTCCGCAAGGAGGCCGGATCGGCGGGCAAGGACACCAAGGGCATCATCCGGGTCCACCAGTTCGAGAAGGTGGAGATGTTCGTCTACACCACCGTCGAGGAGTCGTACGCCGAGCACCAGCGTCTCCTCGAGTGGGAGAAGGCCTTCCTGGACAAGCTCGAGCTCGCTTACCAGGTCATCGACGTGGCCGCGGGCGACCTCGGTCCGAGCGCGCTGCGGAAGTTCGACTGCGAGGCGTGGATCCCCACCCAGGGGAAGTACCGCGAGCTCACCTCGGCGTCCAACTGCACCACCTTCCAGGCACGTCGCCTCGACATCCGGGCGCGGACCGAGAATGGCACCACCCCGGTCGCCACCCTCAACGGCACGCTGACCGCGATCACCCGCGCGATCGTCGCCGTCCTGGAGACCCACCAGCAGGCCGACGGCTCGGTGCGGGTGCCGAAGGCGCTGCAGAAGTGGCTCGGCCGCGAGGTTCTGGAGCCGATCCAGAAGTGAGCACGACCGAGAGCACCACCGCCTGGCCCGGTGAGGCCGCGTGGCAGCCGAAGCTCGTCGCGCTCGACATCGACGGCACCCTGCTGCGCTGGATCGAGGGCACCGGCACGACCTCCGAGGCTCTCTCGGACAAGGTGCGCGACGCGGTCCGCCGGGCCTACGACTCCGGCGCCCACGTGGTGCTCTCCTCCGGTCGCTCGGCCCACTCGATGACCGGGATCGCCGACCTGCTCGGGCTCCCGGACGAGGGCGCGGAGCGGTTGTGGATCGTCGCCTCCAACGGGGCGGTGGTGCTTCGCTACCCGCCGGTCGACGTGGTGCACGAGGAGACCTTCGACGCCCGCGCGGCGGTCGAGAAGATCGTGGAACGACGGCCGAACGTGCTGGTCGCGGTCGAGAACCGAGGCCTGGGCTACCGGTTCAACCGGCCGTTCCCCGAGGGCGAGCTCGACGGTGCTCATCTGATCGCCCCGGTCGAGGAGATGGTCGCCGAGCCGGTCTCCCGAGTGATCATCCGCGACCCCGACGCGACGCCGGAGGACTTCCTCGCCCTCGGCCGCGAGCTGGGCCTGCACGGCATCGACTACGTGGTCGGCTACACCGCCTGGCTCGACCTCACCCCGGTCGGCGTCTCCAAGGCATCGGGCCTCTCCTACGTCTGCGACCAGCTCGACCTCGAGCCGGCCGACGTACTCGCCATCGGTGACGGTCGCAACGACGTCGAGATGCTCGAGTGGGCAGGTCGCGGGGTAGCCATGGGCAACGCCCCCGACGTCGTCCAAGAGGTCGCCGACGCCGTCACCGCCCACGTGGCCGACGACGGCGCGGCGCTGGAACTCTCCCGCTGGTTCTGAGCTGAGCAGAATCCCGCCATGGCGGGATTCTGCGGGGGTGGTGTCGCCGGCGGGGCCGCATTTTCCCGCCATGGCGGGAAAATGTCCGCCACCGGCCGGAGCAAGGCCGGCGTTTTCCGGTTGGTCGGGACGTACACGGGTGGCAGAGTGCCACCTCGTGACTCTTCCCAACACCGTCACCACCGAGCGGCTGACGCTGCCGTTGTGGACCCGCGCCGACGTCGAGGCCATCAGCGATCCCGACGGCGGGATCGGGCGGCCGCAGAGCTGGCACCCGCAGTTCCCGCGCGAGGACGACCGCGACGCGGCGACGATGTGGGTCGAGGGCGACCGGTGGAGCTCCCGCTACATCATGCGCAACGGCACCGTGCTCGGCTCGATCGGCTTCTTCGGGCCGCCCGACGCCTCCCCTGACGGCACCCCGGAGACCGAGGTCGGCTACGGCCTGATCGAAGAGGCACGCGGATGGGGTTTCGCGACCGAGGCGCTCAAGGGTCTGCTGGCGTGCGCCGACGAAGAGGGCGTACGCATCCGGGCCTCTGTCGAGCCCACCAACGCCGCCAGTCTCCGAGTGCTCGCCAAGTGCGGGTTCACCGAGCTGCGTGGCGCCGACGAGGACGGGCATCTGGTGATGGCCAGGCCGGTGCCCGGTGGCAGAATGGAAGAATGAGGACGCCGAAGCTCGTCGCCACCGACCTCGACGGCACCCTGGTCAGAGCGGACGGTTCGGTCTCGGACTTCACTCGTGGCGTGCTCGTGAAGCTCGAGGAGCTCGGCGTGCCGGTCATCTTCGTGACCGGTCGGCCGCTGCGCTGGACCCGGGAGCTCTTCGAGCACATCGGCAGCGTCGGGCTGGCGATCGTCTCCAACGGAGCCCTGGTCTGGGACGTCGCCACCGATCAGCCCCGGCTCACCCGGCTGATCGAGCCGGCCCTGACCGCAGAGGTGGCGGCGACGCTGAAGGAGAGCGTGCCCGGACTGGTGTTCGCGACTGAGTCGCTCGAGGGGTGGTCGTGCGAGCCCGCGTTCGCGACCCACACCTCCGACGCCCTCCGCCCCGCCAGGCGCGTCGCGACGATCGAGGAGCTCGCCGACGAGCCGCTGATCAAGCTGCTCGCCCGCCGTGACGACCACGACGATGCCGACGAGCTGCTCGCGGCCGCGACGGCCGTCGTCGGCGATCGCGTCAACGTCACCCACTCGTCGTTTCCGCTGCTCGAGATCAGCGCTCCCGGGGTCACCAAGGCCTCCACCCTGGAGCTGGTCTGCACCGAGCTCGGCATCTCCGCCTCGGACGTGATCGCCTTCGGCGACATGCCCAACGACCTGCCGATGCTGACCTGGGCCGGGACCTCGTACGCCATGGCGGACGCCCATCCGAGCGTGGTCGCCTGCGCGTCGCACCTGGCGCCCGGGCACGAAGATGACGGTGTCGCGCGGGTCCTGGCTGGAGTCTTCGGCCTGTGACTGGTTTGATCTTCGCCATGCGCCGCGTCCCCCAGTTCCTCGCTGCCCTCGCCTTTGCGGTGACAGCGGTGGTCATGACGAGCCCCGCACCCGCCTCGGCAGCCCCGGTCACGGCTCCCGCGAAGTGCCCGGCCTTCGAGCTCAGCGACGCGGTCAAGGAGCCGCTGGTCTTCCACGCGCGGGTGACCGGACCCGGCAAGGCCACCAAGAAGGGCGGCCCCGTGGTCTACCCGGTGACCGTCGTCAAGGCGCTCAAGGGCGTCACCGGCGGCAGCAGCCTCGACGTCGCGCTCAACCCCGGCGTGTGCCAGAAGAAGTCGCTGACCGCCAACGAGGACTACTACTTCTTCGTGCAGAAGAAGGGCGACACGATCCTCGCCGCCGGCAGCGCGCCGCGCGTGGAGGAGTACACCGACAAGCTCCAGGCCGAGATCGCCAAGGAGTTCCCCGAGGTGATCGCCCCCGAGCCTCAGCAGGTGAGCTTCAGTGAGCCCGCGTCTCCCGAGGGCCAGAAGCTCGTCGAGGTCGCCGCTCCGGGCGTCGTGCTCGTCGTCGTCGGCCTGCTCGGCCTGATCATCGTGATGATTCTCGGGCGACGGAAGGCCGCGTAGCCTCCTCCGGCACCCACCCCGGCGGCCGGAAGACGTAGCTCAGCTTGAGTCGCCAGCCGTCGGCGCTGCGTACGTCGGTCCAGAGCTCACGGAAGGCGCCGTACTCCAGCCGGAGCAGGTTGTAGGTGTCGACCTTGTAGGTCAGGCCGTACGTCGGGCGCTGCCGCTCGGGCTGGAAGGTGCCGAAGAGGCGGTCCCAGACGATCAGGATGCCGGCGTAGTTCTTGTCCAGGTACTCCGGGTCGGAGCCGTGGTGGACGCGGTGGTGCGAGGGCGTGTTGAGCACGAGCTCCAGCGGCCGCCAGAGCTTGCCGATCGTCTCGGTGTGCACGAAGAACTGGTAGATCAGGTTGATCGAGAAGGCGATGTAGATCGCCGCCGGTGAGATGCCGAGAAACGGCAGCGGCAGGAAGAAGAAGAACTCGAACCACGGGTTCCACTTCTGCCGCAGCGCGGTCGCGAACGTCATGTACTCGCTGGAGTGGTGTGCCTGGTGGGCCGCCCAGCCGACTCGCGTCCGGTGCACGAAGCGGTGGTTCCAGTAGTAGGCGAGGTCGACGACCACGACGGAGATCGCGAGACCCCACCACGTCTCCGGGATCTGCCACAGCGATGCGTAGGCGAAGATCGCCGCGTAGACCGCGAAGGTCAGCACCTTGAACACGGTCATCGACACGATCGAGCCGAGGCCCATCAGGATCGAGGTGCGTGCGTCCTTGAAGACGTAACCGGCCAGGTTGTCGTCGTGGTCGAGCCATTTCAGCGCCGCCAGCTCGATCAGGATCGAGATCACGAAGAACGGGATGGCGTACGTCAATGGGTTCTTCAACGGGTCGAGCATGTCGTTCATGGGGGACCTCCCAGGGATATGACCTTCGAGTAAGTTACCTCAAGGTCATATGCCGCCGCTAGACTCTTGGACATGTCACGGGCCAACGCTGGAACCAAGGGCGTCCCGCGCGCCGACCGCGAGCTGCAGATCGTGCGTGCCGCCTGCCAGGCCTTCGGCACCGTCGGGTTCGCCAAGGCGTCCGTCGCGGCGATCGCCGCCGACGCCGGGATCTCGAAACCGCTGGTCTACCAGTACTTCGGCTCCAAGGAGGGCCTCTTCCTGGCCAGCTTCAACTACGGCGCCGAGACGCTCGCCGCCGAGATGGAGCGGGTCGCCGCCGACGACTCCGTCGGCCTCGAACGTGGTCTGCGCACGCTCGACGGCCTCTTCCGTACCCTCGAGCCGCAGCCGTGGGTGTGGCGGCTCCTCTTCGATCCGTCGGCGCCCGACGACGGTGAGGTGGCGGCCGCTCGCGCCGTCTACACCGACCGGATCACCCGTCTCGCCGTCGAGGGCGTCGGCGAGCTGATGAGGCTCGTCGGCGACGACGATCCCCTCGACGCCTCCGCGCTGACCGCGGTCTGGATGAGTGCGGTCGATGCGCTGATCACCTGGTGGCTCGACCATCCCGGCGTCACGCCGGCTCAGATGACGGAGCGGTGCCATCGGCTGATCATCGCGATCTCCGGCGCCGCGCTGCCCGCAGCGGAACGCAGTAGCCTACGCGCGTGAGCATCGGCAGAGACCTCCAGTCGGCGATCTTCCGCAAGGGCCTGTTCGGCCACCGCCCCGTGGTGCCGACCGAGCCCTCGGCGCTCGCCGAGGCCGCCCAGCGGGCGATGAGCAAGGAGGCCTGGGCGTACGTCGACGGCGGAGCCGGCCAGCAGCGCACCGTCGCCGCCAACACCGCCGCCTTCGACCACTTCCGACTGGTGCCGCGCATGCTCACCAACGTCGAGAGCCGCGACCTGCGCACCACGCTCTTCGGCGTGGACATGCCGGCGCCGCTGATGCTCGGCCCGGTCGGCGTGCTCGAGCTCGCCCATCCTCGTGCCGAGCACGAGGTCGCCGCGGCGGCCCGCGCGACGGGCATCCCGATGGTGATCTCCACCCAGGCCTCCGTCCCGATGGAGGAGGTCGCAAAGGACCTGGGCGACACCCCGCGGCTCTACCAGCTCTACTGGTCCAAGGACGAGTCGATCGTCGAGTCCTTCGTACGCCGCGCCGAGGCCATCGGCTCCGACGCGCTGGTCGTCACCCTCGACACGCACATGCTCGGGTGGCGTACGCGTGATCTCGATCTGGGCTACCTGCCATTCGCCCGGGGACTGGGGATCGCGCAGTACACCTCCGACCCGGCCTTCCGCGCCCTCGTGGAAGCGCGGCTCGCAGGCAAGAGCGGGACGAGCGTGCGCCCCGGACTCCGGGAGATCCCCTCGGCGCTCACCGCGGTCGCTTCGATGGCCCAGCACCATCCCGGCAAGCTCGTCGACAACCTTCGCTCCGGTCACGCCCGAGCCGCGGTCGAGACCTTCCTCGACGTCTTCTCCCGCTCCGACCTGATCTGGGACGACCTCGACCGGCTGCGGGAGATGACCGACCTGCCGATCGTGCTGAAGGGACTCCAGGCGCCCGAGGACGCCCGGCGCGCGCTCGAGCACGGCGTCGACGGGATCATCGTCTCCAACCACGGCGGCCGTCAGGTCGACGGCGCCATCGCCTCCATCGACGCCCTGCCGAGCATCGTCGACGAGGTCGACGGCCGCATCCCGGTCCTCTTCGACTCCGGCATCCGCTCCGGCGCCGACATCCTCAAGGCGCTCGCCCTGGGTGCCGACGCGGTCCTCATCGGCCGCCCCTACGTCTACGGCCTCGCCCTCGCCGGTGCCGCCGGCGTCCAGGCCGTCCTGGAGCACATGATCGCCGAGCTCGACCTCTCCCTCGGCCTCGTCGGCTGCCGCTCTGTCGAAGAGATCGGCCGCGAGCTCCTCGGCTGAGGACAGCGGGTGAGAGCAGGGACACGCCTCGGCCGCGCCAAGTTCATACTTTATGAGGGGGCGCTATCTGTGAACCCCACTTACGATGCAAGTGATGAACCCGCAATCTCCGCCAGACATCGTCGTGATCGGCGGCTCCAACATGGATCTCCACGCTCGTGCACACGAGCAGGTGGTGATGGGGTCGAGCATGTCCGGTTCCGCCGGTCTCTCGCCCGGCGGGGTGGGCCGCAACGTCGCGGAGAACCTCGCTCGGCTGGGTGACTCGGTGGCGCTGGTCTCGGTCGTCGGCGACGACCCGATCGGCGACGAGGTGATCAGCTACACCGAGGACGTCGGCGTCGACTGCACCTACGTCCGACGCCGGGCAGACGTACGCACCGGCACCTACAACGCCGTGCTCGACTCCTCCGGTGAGCTGGTGGTCGCGGTGGCCGACATGGCCGCGACCGACGAGTTCTCCCCGCTGGTCGTGGAAGCGGCCCGCGACCTGATCAAGAGCGCTCGCGGTGTGCTCGTCGAGGGCAACATCCCGGTCCGCACCGCCGACGTGGCGATCGACCTCGCCCGCGAGTTCGACGTGCCGGTGGGGTTCGACCCGGTCTCGGTGCCGAAGGCGAGGCGGGCGCGCGACCTGATCCGGGCCGATCGCGAGCTCTACCTGGTCACGCCCAACCAGGCCGAGCTGGCCGCGCTGACCGACCTGCCCGCCGGCACCGACGCGGAGATCGAGAAGGCCGTCCACTCGCTGCACGACCGCGGTGTCGGCGTCGTCTGGGTGCGCCTCGGCGCCCGTGGCTCGGTGATCAGCTACAACGACGTCTACCAGGAGCTTCCCGCCGTGCGGACCGATGTCCTCGACGTCACCGGTGCGGGCGACGCGATGCTCGCGGCGTTCACCCACGAGCTCCTCCGAGATGTCGACCTGGTCGAGGCGGCCCGGTTCGGGCACGCCGCGGCGGCGCTGACCTGCGGCACCCACGACACCGTCCGGATGGACCTCAGCGAGAGCCTCGTGCGGGAGCTGGCGTGAAGGTCCGGCTCACCGAAGAGGTCGGGGTCGCGCTCGCCGAGGGTCGCCCGGTCGTCGCGCTGGAGTCGACGATCATCAGCCACGGCATGCCCTATCCCGACAACGTCAAGATGGCCACCGAGGTCGAGCAGATCGTGCGCGACAACGGCGCCGTCCCGGCCACGATCGCGCTCCTCGACGGCATCCCTCGTGCCGGACTGTCGCCCGACGACCTCGAGCTCCTCGCCTCCGACCCCGACGTGACCAAGGTCAGCGTCCGCGACCTTCCCTACGTCGTAGCCCGCGGCCTCCACGGCGCCACCACGGTCGCGGCCACCATGCGCCTGGCGGCCATGGTCGGGATCAGGACGTTCGTGACCGGCGGTCTCGGTGGCGTACACCGGGGCGCGGCGACCTCCTTCGACATCTCCGCCGATCTGACCGAGCTCGCCCGCACCCAGGTCGCGGTGGTGAGCGCCGGCGTGAAGTCGATCCTCGACATCGGCCTGACGCTGGAGACCCTGGAGACCTACGGGGTGCCGGTCCTGGTCAACGGGAGCGACGAGTTCCCGGCCTTCTACTCCCGCAGCTCCGGCTTCGCGGCGCCGTTGCGCATCGACGGCCCCGACGAGGCCGCCGCGGTCATGAAGGCCACCTGGGAGCTCGGCCTCCCCAGTGGCCTGGTCGTCGCCAACCCGGTCCCGCCCGCTGACGAGATCCCCGCCGAGGTGATCGGGAAACACATCGACCGGGCCCTCGCCGACGCCGAGGCCCGCGACATCCACGGCAAGGACATCACCCCGTTCCTGCTCGCCAGGATCGTCGAGCTGACCGGCGGTGACTCGCTGGCGACCAACATCGCGCTGGTGCGTGACAACGCAGCCTTCGGTGCCCAAATGGCAGCATCCCATGCCGCGAGTGCCTAATTCCTCACCGCTCGTTCACCCGGGCGACACCACACGTGGCCTAACGTCTCGTCTACCTATGCGTTGATCCTCCCGTGACCGATAGCCCCCACAGTGGCCCGACCACAATGGCCCCTTCCAGGCGCACCTTCCTCAAGGCCGGCCTGATCGGTGGTGCCGGTGTCGTCGCCGGCCCGATGCTGTGGACACAGGCGGCCAGGTCGGCCGCACCGGCCACCGGCGTACATCTGTCGTACGGCGCCAACCCGGTCAAGCAGATGAACGTCTCCTGGTCGACCGCCGGGTCGGTGCAGGCGCCGCGGCTCGACCTGGGCGTGACGCCCGACTACGGGCTCACCCTCCGACCCGAGTCGCTCTCCTCGATCCGCGTCGACAGCGTCTACCACCACGTCGACCTGAGCGACCTGCGACCGGGCACGCGCTACTACTACCGGCTCAGCCATGACGGGGGCACCGCGACCAGGGGCTCGTTCACCACCGCCCCGAAGACCACGGGATCCTTCCGCTTCGCGGCCTTCGGCGACATGGGCGTGGCCGAGGACGCGGCGCGCAACGTGAACCTGATCCGTCAGCAGCGCGCCGAGTTCGCGTTCGTCGTCGGCGACATCGCGTACGCCGACACCGGTGGCCAGGGCAAGAGCGGGGAGATGCAGCAGGACTTCGGCGTCTGGGACGAGTTCCTGACCCAGATCCAGCCCAGCGCCAACGCGATCCCGTGGATGACCGTCGTCGGCAACCACGAGATGGAGAACGGCAACGGCGAGCTCGGCTACGACGGCCACCGCGCTCGCTTCCGTCACCCCGGCAACGGCGCCGGCGGCGGACAGGAGACATACTCCTTCGTCCGAGGCAACGTCGCCTTCATCGCCCTCGACGGCAACGACGCGACGTACGAATACACGCGGAACGCGGGCTACCTCGGTGAGACGCTCGACAGCTGGCTCGAGGAGCGGCTGGCCGACTTCCGGGCCCGTAGAGACATCGACTTCATCCTGGTCGGCTTCCACCAGTGCGCCTACTGCACCAACATCGCGCACGCCTCGGACGGCGGCATCCGCGACCGCTGGGAGGCGCTCTTCGACCGCTACCAGGTCGACGTCGTGATCAACGGCCACAACCACTGCTACGAGCGCACCCACCTGATGCGCGACGGCAAGCCGGTCCAGGAGGCGCCGCGCGGATCCACGGTCAGCACCAACGAGGGGACGATCTACATCACCGCCGGCGGCGGTGGCGGCTCGACCTACCCCGATGTGCTGCCGGTGTTCTCCTACTACACGGCCAAGAACGGCCTGAAGATCCCCGAGCCGACGACCTACCGCGCCGTCGGCGACGCCACCCACTCGGTCGCGTTCTTCGACGCGCACCCGCGCGACGCCCACGGGCAGGCGAGGCTGGACCTCGAAGTCATCGCCACCGACGGCTCCGAGGTCGACACGCTCACCATCGCTAGGTCGCGTTGATGCGCACCCAATTAGAGTTGATGCGCGTGGGGGGATTCAGAAGGAGGAAGCCGAGGTTGCTCAGCGTCGTCGTGCCGGTCTACAACGTGGCCGACTACGTCGCCGAGAGCCTCGACAGCATCCTTCATCAGCCGTTGCGTGAGGTCTGTGCCATCGAGGTGGTCGTCGTCGACGACGGCTCCACCGACGGGTCGGCCGAGATCGTCAAGGACATCGCCGCGAAGGATCCTCGGGTCACGCTGATCTCCCAGCCCAACTCCGGTGTCTCCATCGCCCGCCACACCGGGATCGAGGCCACCACCGGTGACCTGCTCACCTTCGTCGACCCCGATGACATCCTGCCCCGCGACGCCTGGAGCTCGATGGTGAAGACGCTGCGACGTACGGGCTCCGACTTCGTCGTCGGCTCGGCCGAGCGGGTCACCCTCGTGAACGGCGAGGAGCGGAGGTACGTCACCCCGCTGATGCGCCGCAACCACACCCGGACACGGCTCAGGTGCCGGATCGAGGACGCCCCGCTGATGCTCGCGGACGTGTTCGTGTGGAACAAGATCTTCCGGCGCTCCTTCTGGGCGGACAACGACATCACCTTCCCCGAGCGCACCCGCTATCAGGACCAGGTGGCCCTGACCCAGGCGTTCCTGGCCGCCAGGAACTTCGACATCCTGACCGACGTCGTCTACGACTGGCGGGTCCGCTCCGACTTCTCCTCCGCGACCCAGAAGCGCGCCCAGATCGCCAACCTGCTCGAGCGGATCACGACCAAGCGCCAGACCGTCGAGCTCGTGGCCGGCTCGGGCTCGGCGAAGCTGATGCGTACGCTGCGCACCGAGATCCTCCCGATCGACATGTGGGAGCACTTCCGTGCGGCCGTCAACCCCACCACCGAGGACCCCGACCGCTACTGGTCGCTCTTGCGTGGCGCCGTCCTCGAGTTCTGGTACGACGCCGGCGTCCCCTTCGAGGAGACCACCGTCCCGCGTGGCCAGCGCCTGATGGCCTGGCTGGTCTCGCAGGACCGCCGCGACGACCTCGCCGCCCTGATCGAGACGATCGACGAGCGTGGCCCGGCCAAGGGCATCGAGGCGTTCGCCGCCGCGGAGGACCTGCCCGTCGGGCTCTGAGCGCCTCCCGTCGGCGTCCGCCGGGAAGCCCTGGGGCGTATAACACGGCCCTAGTGGCTCAGGGACTTAAGACCTGCGATATACCCAGATGCGTAGGGAATTGGGCGATTCCCGTTGCACGCCTGTTCCCCGGGGGGCAAGGTGTGGGCACCCCACGTCATTGCTTCGAGGAGCCCACTGAATGCCCAGCGTCGAGCTGTCGGCCGGTCCGATCGATTTCGAGGATACCGGCGGTGACGGTCCTGTCCTCGTACTCCTCCATGGAGTGCCGATGGACGGCCGTCTGTGGCGCCGTGCGCTGCCCTACCTCGGCGGCTTCCGGGTGATCCGGCCGACGCTGCCGCTGGGTGGTCACCGGCGGCCGATGCGGCCCGACGCGGACCTCAGCCAGCAGGGTGTGGCGAGCATCCTCGGCGACTTCCTCGACGCGCTCGACCTCCACGACGTCACTCTCGTCCTCAACGACTGGGGCGGTGGCCAGTTCCTCATCAACGCCGACCGCACCGACCGCATCGCGCGGCTGGCGCTGGTGGCGTGCGAGGCTTTCGACAACTACCCGCCCAAGGCGGCCAAGCCGCTGGCGGTGCTCTCGAAGATGCCGCCGCTCTTCACCGCCGCGCTGCAGCTTTTCCGCATGGAGAGCTTCCGGCAGATGAGCTCCGGCTACGGCGGGATGTCGGTCGACAAGAGCTACCACCTCTACGACGACCTCGTCCACGGCTGGTTCGCGCCGGCGCTGACCGACCGGGCGATCCGCCGCGACTTCATCAAGTTCGCCGGCGGCGCTCCTGGTCGCGACGAGCTGCTCGAGCTGGCCGAGGGGCAGCAGAAGTTCACCAAGCCGGTGCTGGTGGTCTGGGCCGATCAGGACACGATGATGCCCGCCGAGCATGGCCCGCGCCTGGCGGCGCACTATCCAGACGCGCGGCTGGAGATCGTCAATGACTCCTCCACGCTGGTGCCGATCGACCAGCCCGAGCTGCTCGCCGGGCTACTTCGCGAGTTCGTTCTCGGTGGGCGCGGTCCGGTTGACCCGGTACGCGAGGAAGCTCGGGACGAGTAGCGCGCACAGCGCGATCCCGAGGAGGTTGAGCAGGCCACCGCCGGTGGTCGCGATCGCGGTGCCGACCACGGCCGCCGCGCCTCCGTGCAGGACATCGGCCACCCGCGGGCCACCCGCGACGACGACCGTGAAGACCCCCTGCAGCCGGCCGCGTACGTTGTCGTCGGCCGCCGACTGGAGGATCGACATCCGGATGGCCGCGGAGGCCACGTCGGCGGCGCCGGCGACCATCATGAAGAGCACGGCGAGGCCCAGCATCAGGGCAGTGCTGCGCTTGTCAACGGCGAGCTCGGCGAACGCGACGGTGAGCCCGAACAGGGTGATCCCGAGGGCCCACACGCCGATGCAGTAGATGACGACGCGGCCCTGAGCCTCGATCCGCGAGACCCAGCCGGAGAAGATCCCACCGATCACCGCGCCGGCCGGGATGGCCGCGAAGAGCAGCGCGAACGCGATCCCGCCCTCAGAGGGGCCGCCGAAGGACTCGTGGGCGATCTGCGGGAACAGTGCCCGCGGCATCGCGAAGACCATCGCGATCAGGTCGACCACGAAGCTCATCATCAGCACCGGCTGATGGCGCAGGTAGGCGAACCCGTCCCACACCGAACGCAGCCCGGGAACCTTCGAGCCGGCGCCTTCGACGGGGATCCTCGGCAGCAGCACGACCGCGTAGAGGGTCGCGAAGAGGGTGACGGTGTCGATGGCGTACAGCCAGGTGAACCCGGTGAACGGCAGCATCACGCCGGCGACCAGCGGTCCCGCGATCGCCCCGGCCTGGAAGACCGTCATGCTGAGCGAGTTGGCGGCCGGGAGCAGGTGCGCGGGCAGGATCTTGGGCAGCAGCGAGTTCCGGGTCGGCTGGTTGACCGCGAAGAAGGCCTGCTGGACCGAGAAGAGGCACAGCAGCAGCCAGACGTTGGTGTTGCCGAGCGCGGACTGGAGCCAGAAGAGCGCGCTGGTGCCGATCAGCCCGGTGGTCGAGACCATCAGGATCGTACGCCGGTCGAAGTGGTCCGCGAGCGCGCCGCCGTAGAGGCCGAAGACGATCAGCGGGACGAGTCCGAAGACACCCGTCAGCCCGACGTACGCCGAGGAGCCGGTGTCCGCGTAGATCTGGGCCGGCACCGCGACGACGGTGAGCTGGGCGCCGATCATCGTGATGATCCCGGCGATCCACAGGCGCCGGAAGTGCGGCTCCTGGAGGGGGCGCGTGTCCGCGACGGCACCTCTGAGCTTGTCGGCGATGCTCACTTCTGCGGGGCCTTCGACATGGTTACCCATGCTAAGCGAATGAATTTACCTGGAGAAATTCCGATGAGAGGTGTCGGATCGAGGTGTAGACGTTCGTAGCAAGGGTGAGAGGCGGCCACCGAGGCCGTCCGACACAAAGGAGTGAGCACCATGGCCAAGTACCTGATGTCCGTCTGGGGTCCCGACTCGGACTACGAGAAGGAGAACTACGGCTACGCCTCGGAGGAAGAGATGATGAAGTCGTTCGAGGCGACCGGGAAGTTCAACGACAAGCTCCAGCAGGAGGGCTACTTCGTCTTCGCCGACGGCCTCGATGCCGCCAAGACTGCGACCGTCGTCGACGGTCAGGGCGAGAAGCCGGTCATCACCGATGGCCCCTACGCAGAGGCCAAGGAGTACATGGCTGGCTTCTGGATCATCGATGTCCCCGACCTCGATGTCGCTCTCAAGCTTGCCGCCGAGGCCTCCGCGGCCTGCCTCGGCAAGGTCGAGGTGCGCCCGATGCAGACCGGCCCCGAGGCGTGAACCGCTGTTGACGGATATCGACGAGGCGATCACCCGAGCCCACCAGGGGGAATGGGCCCGGGTGGTCGCCAGCCTCGCCAAGCGCTTCGGCGACCTCGACATCGCCGAGGAGGCCGCGGCCGAGGCGTTCACGGTCGCAGTCGAGCGCTGGCCGCTCGATGGCGTACCCCCCAACCCGGGCGCCTGGCTCACCACCACCGCCAACCGCCGCGCGATCGACCGGATCCGCCGCGAGTCCAAGCGTGACGACAAGCAGAAGGAGGCCGTCGCGATGCACGATGACACCCCGCACGAGCCTCTCGGCGCCATCGAGGACGACCGGCTCCGACTGCTGTTCACCTGCTGCCACCCCGCGCTCGCACCCGAGGCGCGGATCGCGCTGACGCTGCGTATGGTCGGCGGCCTGACCGTGCCCGAGATCGCGAACGCCTTCCTGGTCCAGGAGACCACGATGGGCCAGCGGATCACCCGCGCGAAGAACAAGATCAAGGCCGCCCACATCCCCTACCGGGTCCCGGAGGCGGCCGACCTCCCCGAGCGGGTCTCGGGCGTCCTGGCGGTCCTCTTCCTGGTCTTCAACGAGGGCTACCTATCCTCCGGCGACCACGAGAATCCCGTACGCGGCGACCTGACCCTCGAGGCCATCCGGCTGACCCGGCTGGTCCGTGCGCTGCTCCCCGACGACGGCGAGGTCGCCGGCCTGCTGGCCCTGATGCTGCTGATCGAGGCGCGGCGTACGGCCCGGATCTCGGCGACCGGCGAGCTGGTCCGGCTCGACGAGCAGGACCGCGGCTCGTGGGATCTCGCGCTGATCGCCGAGGGCCACGCGTTGGTGCGCGAGCGGCTCGAGGTCGTCGCGAACGGCGGCCCCCGGCCCGGGCGTTACCAGATCCTGGCCGCCATCAACGCAGTCCACACCTCGGTGCGCGACGCCCGCGACACCGACTGGTCCCAGATCGTCGCGCTCTACGACCAGATGATCCGGGTCGACGGCTCGCCGATCGTCCGTCTCAACCGGGCGATCGCCGTCGCCGAGCTGGACGGCCCCGAGGTCGCGCTCGCCGAGATCGACCGGCACCTGGGATCCAGCCTGGACGACTACCACGCCTTTCACGCCACTCGAGCCGACCTGCTGCGCCGCCTCGGCCGCAGCGGCGAGTCGCGGGCGGCGTACGACAAGGCCATCGAGCTCGCCGAGAACGCCGCCGAGGTCGCGCTGCTGACCAGACGCCGGGACCAGCTCGGACGAAGTTGAACGAATTTCTTCCTACGCTGTCGGATCGGCGCAGGTGCGTTCGTAGAAGGAGTGAGCGGCGGTCACCGGACTGCCCCGGAGACGAGGAGACGAAACGAATGCCCGAGTACATGATCGCGTTCAACGACGAGTGGGTGGACGAGCACACGACGGACCAGCTGCGCGAGAAGAGCATCGCCTCGAAGGCCGTGCTCGACGAGATGAAGGCCGCCGGGGTCTTCGTCTACGCCAATGGCGGGATCGACGCCTCGACCGCCCTCTTCAGTGTCGAGGCGGACGACGGCGAGGCCGTCTTCACCGACGGTCCCTACGTCGAGACCAAGGAGCACATCGGCGGCTTCACGGTCATCGACGTGGCCGATGACGAGGCTGCGCGCTACTGGGCCGGCAAGGTGGCGGTCTGCCTCGACTGGCCGCAGGAGGTCCACCGCTTCCCGAACGAGTATTCCTGGGACGACTGAGCCTCGGACCTGATCCAACGCTTCGCTGGATCTCGGCGGCGAAGCGTTTCAGGTCGTGGCAGGCTTGCCGCATGACGCCAGAGCCGCTTGCCCTGCCCGAGACCGAAGCCGCGGAGAGCTGGGTCAAGGACCGTACGTCCACGACGCTGACCCACGTGCGGGAGCTGGCCGAGAAGTTGCGGACCGCGCCGCCGAGCGCGGCGATCGAGGTGCTGAAGGCCTGGGACGAGCTGTCCCTGGAGCTCGGCTCGCTCGGCGGCCTGGCCGGCCTGCTCGCCAACGTGCACCCCGTCGAGGCGGTCCGTACGGCGTGCGAGGACACCGAGGTCGAGGTCGACCGGCTGCGCACCGAGCTCACCCAGGACCAGGCGCTCTACCGGGTGTTCGCGGACCTTCCTGCCGACCAGACGGACTCGCTCGACCCGCTGGCCAAACGGCTCCTGGAGAAGACGCTGCAGGACTTCACCCGCGCCGGCGTCGACCGCGACGACGCCACCCGGGCCCGGCTCACCGAGATCAACGAACGGCTCACCGAGCTCAACCTCGAGTTCTCCCGGGTGACCCGGGACGACGTACGCATCACCCTGGCCACGCCCGAGCAGCTGGACGGGATGCCGGCCGACTGGCTGGAGGCGCACCCGGTCAACGACAAGGGGCTCGTCGAGATCACCACCGACTACCCCGACGCGCTTCCCGCCCGGATGTTCGTGAGGGATCCCGCGATCCGTCGCGCCGTCACCGTTGCCAGCCTCGAGCGCGGCTGGCCGCACAACGAAGCGGTTCTGCAGGAGATGTTCGCGCTGCGGCACGAGCTGGCCAACCTGGTCGGCTACGACGACTGGCCGGCCTTCGACGCCGCGGTGAAGATGATTGGCGAGGGACCGGCGATCCCCGAGTTCATCGACAAGATCGCCGGTGCCGCCGAGGGGCGGATGAAGCGCGACCTCGAGGTGCTCCTCGACCGCTACGACCGCGACGTCCCCGGCGCCAGCGCCGTCTCCGCCGCCGACGCGCTCTACTACGAGGAGCTGGTGCGGCAGGAGAAGTACGACGTCGACAGCCAGGTGGTGCGTACGTTCTTCGACTTCGCGAAGGTGCACCAGGGGCTGCTGGATGTCACCGGCCGGCTCTTCGGGCTGCGTTACGAGCCGGTCTCCGACGTCGTCACCTGGCACGAGGACGTGAGCGTCTTCGACGTCTATCAACAGGACGGCGACGAGCCCCTCGGCCGGATCTATCTCGACCTCCACCCCCGCGAGGGCAAGTACAAGCACGCCGCGCAGTTCGACCTGGCCACCGGGGTGAAGGGCCGGCAGCTCCCCGAGGGCGTGCTGGTCTGCAACTTCTCCCGCGGCCTGATGGAGCACGACCACGTGGTGACCCTGTTCCACGAGTTCGGCCATCTGATCCACCACGTGCTCGGCGGACAGGGCGAGTGGGCGCGCTTCTCCGGGGTCGCGACGGAGTGGGACTTCGTCGAGGCGCCGAGCCAGATGCTCGAGGAGTGGGCCTGGGACGCCGACGTACTCCAGACCTTCGCCACCAACGCGGCCGGCGAGCCGATCCCGGCCGACCTGGTCGCGCGGATGCGGGCCGCGGACGACTTCGGCAAGGGCTACCACGCACGGCAGCAGATGTTCTACGCCGCTATCTCCTACTGGTTCCACAAGGAGCAGCCCGACGACCTGACCAAGCGGCTCGAGGAGCTCCAGGCGGCGTACTCTCCCTACCCCTATCTCGAGGGCACCCACTTCTTCGCCAACTTCGGCCACCTGGGCGGCTACTCCTCGGCCTACTACACCTACATGTGGTCGCTGGTCATCGCGAAGGACCTGTTCAGCGCCTTCGACCGGGACGACCTGTTCAATCCCGAGGTGGCGGGCCGCTACCGCGATCTCGTGCTCGCCCGCGGCGGCGAGAAGGACGCGGCCGACCTGGTCGCCGACTTCCTCGGCCGGCCCTACTCCTTCGATGCGTATGCGGCCTGGTTGGTCTCCTGACGCGATCACGGACCCCGGACGGCAGCGGTCGCGATACCCGCTAGGGTACGTCCGCTGAATGTTCGTCAGCGTCGCCCGGCACTCCTCGTGCCTTCCCCCAGGCAGGTTCTTCAGATGTATCCCCGTCCGGGTCGCTCGACCCGTCTTCTCGCCCTCGCGATCCTCGGATTTCTCGGTGCCACTCTGCTCACCGCCGCTCCGGCATCTGCCAACACCGCGCCCCGGATCACCAAGGCCACGATCTCCACGTGGATGCCGGTGAAGACCGAAGGGCTCATCCAGTGGACCCCGGCGTTCTCGTACGCAGCGAGTGACGACCAGGGCGTCACCGGGTTCCAGGTGCAGCGGAAGAGCGCACCGTGGAGCACCTCCCCGACGCGCCGAGCCAAGATGAGCGCGGCCGGCTATGTGTGGCGGGCGGACGGCTCCAGCACGTGGCTCTACCCGTCCCGGACCTCGGTCCGAGGTCGCCTGGACCCCGGTGCCGTCGACTGTTTCCGCGTTCGGGCCAAGGACGCGGCGGGGTTGACCTCGGCATGGACGGGCTGGCGCTGCGCGCACGCCCCGATGCGGGCCGCCGAGACGTGGTCATGGTGCTGCCAGCCCAACCTGATCTCCGGCCTGCACCTCGACGGGTCCGCCGACAGCCCCGCCGTCGCCTACGTGTCGACGCGTTTCGGCACGCAGCGCAGCAATGGGGCCTACTGCGCCAAGGGGGTTCGCGTCCGCGTGTTCAAGGGCCCCGGTCAGGGCAAGATGAACGTCTTTCTGGGCAGCTCGAAGGTCGGCACCGTGAGCGCCTGGTCGCGCACCAGCGGGTGGAAGTGGGCCACGGTACGCCGCTCCACCGATGCGTGCGGACGGGTGCGCCTGGTTCCGCTGACCCGAGCTCCGGTGCAGATGACCCGGAACTACATGCGCTACTGACACAGGGCCCTGAAAGGCGCTTATAACACGTGTTTGACGCGTACGAACACGAAATCCTTGTCTTGTAAAGGAATCGCTTATTTGCGTCCTATGGAGCGCCAAACTTGCGTCGTGGCTCCATCTGGACGAACGTCTCTGGAAGCAGAGGTGCCTGTTGCGTGCATCACTCGGGCTGCTCGTCGATCTCAGGCACCTTCTCAACTGAACCCTATTGAGGGGAGAGACAAATGGATGCCGTGAAGGACATCGACTGGGTGGGTCTCGGGAGCAAGGTGCTCGCCGCGATCGTCATCCTCGTCGTCACATGGATCATCGCGAAGATCGTCGCTTGGGCGTTCGCGAAGCTGACCTCGAAGATCCCGGTGCTCCAGAAGGCTGGAAATGACGGCGACAGCATCGGCAAGAGCCTCGGTTCCGTGGCCGCCCTGCTGGTGTGGCTCTTCGGTCTGATCGCGCTGCTGGACCTGTTCGAGCTCAGCTCCGTGCTGACGCCTATCCAGGGCCTGCTCGACGGTGTGATGGGCTTCCTGCCCAACCTCATCGGTGCGGTCTTCGTCTTCATCGTCGGCGCGCTCGTCGCCAAGGTCGTCCGCCAGCTCGTCGAGACCGCGCTCGGTGCGGTCCCGTTCGACAAGTGGATCGGCAGTGGCAGCAAGCTCTCCGGCCAGGTCGACGCGACGGTGGGTGTCGACACCACCGCCGACCCGTACGACGCACCGACTGCGCCCGCGGGCACCGCCGCGCAGATCGTCAAGGTCATCGGTCTCGTTCTCTACGCGATCATCATGATCGTGGTGGCCATCGCCGCTCTGCAGATTCTCGGGATCAGCTCGATCTCCGAGCCTGCCGAGGGCATGCTCAACATGATCCTGGCTGCGATCCCGAAGCTCATCGCCGCCGCGATCCTGCTCGGCATCGGCGTGCTCATCGCCCGCTTCGCCGCTGACATCCTGGGCCAGATCATCGACGGCCTCGGCTTCGACAACGCGCTCCGTTCGATGGACGTGCTGCCTGCCGGTCAGAGCGCGACTCCGGCGATCACCAAGGTGATCCAGATCGGCATCGTGCTCTTCTTCGCCGTGATGGCGGCGCAGATGCTGGAGTTCCCGCAGATCACTGCCTTCATCAGCGAGGTTCTCGAGCTCGGTGGCAAGGTCATCTTCGGTGGCGCGATCATCGCCGCCGGCGTCGTGATCGCCGGTGTCATCGCGAAGCTCGTGCCCGGGTCGGCCTCGCAGATCCTGAAGTACGCCACGATCGTGCTCTTCGTCGCGATCGGGCTGAAGTTCATGGGTCTCGCCGACTCGATCATCAACCTCGGCTTCGGTGCCGTGGTCGTCGGTGGTGCCGCTGCTGCGGCGCTCGCCTTCGGTCTCGGCGGTCGCGAGGCTGCCGCCCGCCAGCTGGAGCGGCTCCAGGCCGAAAGCGGCGCGCGTTCGGCTGCCGCGCCGACCGTTCAGAACCCGACGCCGCCGCAGACGCCCGGCGTCTGATCGCACTCACGACCCTCAGGGTCTGGCTCAGGGAGCCCCCGGATCTTCGGGGGCTCCCTTGCTTTTGACTTGAATCGCTCTGATCTCCGGCGTAAGATCACGATATATCGCGAAGGAACGCGATCTAGTCTTCCGAAAGTTGGAGAGAAACCTGATGACGTACAACAACAGCAACCCTTGGGGTGAGTGGATCGACCAGATGGGTCGAGAGTTCGGCAAGGGCGGCCCGCGCCGCTCCCATGGCTGGCAGGGCGGTCCCGGTTGGGGCGGACCTGGCGGTCCCGGTTGGCAGGGCGGCCACCACGGTCGCGGTCGTGGACCGGCTGGTCCGCCGCCGTGGATCGCGGCGCTGCTCGGCTTCGAGAACCAGCCCCCGCAGCGACCCGGTCCCCGGGTCCGTCGTGGTGACGTACGCTCCGCGATCATCTATGTGATGGCCGAGGCGGCCGAGCAGGGCCAGGTGATCAACGGCTACCAGGTGATCCAGCAGATCTCCGAGCGCAGCTCGGGTGAGTGGCGGCCGAGCCCCGGCTCGGTCTACCCGACCATCCAGCAGCTCGAGGACGAGGGTCTCGTGGAGTCCGACGACGAGCACGGCCGCCGGGCGATCCGGCTGACCGAGGCCGGCAAGACCTACGCCACCGAGCACGCCGACGAGCTGGCAGGCGTCTGGACGCCGTTCGACAAGGCCGTCGACAATGCCCGCGGCCAGGGTCGCGGCGGCCGTGGTGGTCCAGGTGGTCTGGGTGACCTGGCCGGCTTCGGAGTCCTCGGCGGCGAGCTCGCCCAGGTCCTCCCGGCCGTGTGGCAGCTCGCCACCTCCGGCACCGACGCCCAGCGCCAGGCCGCTGCCGATGTCCTCGCCGACACCCGGCGCAAGCTCTACGGCATCCTCGCGGCCGGCGACGACGAACACACCGTCACCGCCGAGCAGATCGACGAGGTCGAGGAGTCCGAGGACGGCGAGCCCGGCCCCGACCCGAAGCCCTGATGTCCGCCAACGACAGGTGCCCCACGCTCTCGAGTGTGGGGCACCTGCTCATGTGACCGGTGAGGTCAGAGGGCGTCGAGGTGGCTGGCCAGGTGGCGGTGTCCGACGGCCTCGTAGCCGACGATGGTGACGACTGGCGCGAGGGCGACGACGACGAGGCACCAGGCCACCGGCACGCCCGCGATCGCCATCGCGACGCTCGCGACGAGCACCACGGCGGTGAGGGCGACCAGGAGGATGTGGAACGGGTCGATGACGTGCATGAACAGGTTGTAGAGGAGGTAGAGGACCAAGGCGTACACCCCGACGGGGAGTGCCACGGAGACGACCGTGCCGACCTCGCCGAGCTTGGATTCGTGCTCGAGCAGGTAGGCGGCGACGTGCAGGCCGGCCCCGGTGGCCGCGATCGCGGCGAAGAGCAGGATGTGTCCGTAGCCCCACAGGAACGAGCGGTCACGCCGCCGCTCGAGCATGGTGGCCCAGGGGATCGTGAAGTAGGTCCACCACTGGCCGAAGGTGAGGCCGATACCGGCGGCGAGCAGCAGGATCGCCTCAAGGCTCCATCCCAGCTCAGGCTCGTGGACGATCGCGGACATCACCGCGACGGTGCCGATCACGCCCTCGCCGAGAGTGATGATCGTCAGCAGGCCGTAGCGCTCGGCGATGTGGTCGGCGTGCCAGGGAGTGCCACCGAAGTGGCGCTCGGCGATGAACGGTCCGAACAGCTCGATCACCAGGGGCACCATCATCGCCGCGAACGCGGTCGCCACGTCGAGCGGCAGGATGGCGATGACGCACCAGAGCACCTGCGAGCCGAGGACGGAAGCAAGGTAGACCCGGTGCGCGCCGCGTCGGCCCGGGTCCTGGCGCCAGGCACGAAGCCACTGGCCGCAGAGCGCGACCCGCATCACGACGTACCCGGCGATCATGATCTCGTTGTGGAGCCGCTCGCCCTCGTGGACGCTCTCGAACATCTCCGGCAGGCCGAGGGCCATGATGATCACGCCGACCATCTGCACCATCGTGAGCAGCCGGAACGCCCAGTCGTCGGTGTCGTAGGCCGAGGCCATCCAGGAGTAGTTGATCCACGCCCAGCAGATCGCGAACGAGGCGAAGCAGAACGCCACGATCCCCGCGACGATATGGCCTTCTGCGAGCTGGTGGGCCAGCTCGTTGCCGCTCATGCCGAAGGCCACGACGAAGGTGAGGTCGAAGAGCAGCTCCAAGGGAGTCGCGGCCCGATGCTCCTCGTGCGGGTCGCGTCCGGTCATCTGGCGCAGGCGGCTGGTTGCGTTCACGTGGTGAGGATAGGACGTCGGGCGTACGTTTCCTGACATGAGCGAAATCCTGATCAAGGTGCGCGGGTCGCACACTGTCGAGGTGGCGCCGGAGCGAGGGGTGGTGTCCGCCGAGATCCGATTCGACGGTCCCGCGCCGGAGCCGGTGATGGAGCAACTGCGGCGTGGGCTGCACGGCGTGCGTACGGAGCTGGAGCGGCTGGAGCAGGAGGGCGCGATCAAGCGGCTCGTCATCCAGCGGGCGCGCACCTCGGCTGAGCGGCCCTGGCACAAGGACGGCAAGCAGCTGCCGCTGGTGCACCGTGCCACGGTCGGTCTCTGGGCGGAGTTCGTCGACTTCAAGGCGCTGGCGACATGGGTCGGCCGCACCGCGGGCAACGAAGGTCTCCGGGTCGACCACGTCTCGTGGCAGCTGACCAAGGAGAGCCGGCTGAAGGTCGAGCGTGACGTACGCCAGGAGGCGGTGCGGCAGGCCAAGGTGCGCGCGCAGGACTACGCCGATGCGCTCGACCTCGGCCCGGTCGCGGTCCGGAGCATCAACGACGTCGGTATCAGCCACCAGGTTGCGTACGCGTCGGCGGCGATGGACATGGAGATGGCCCCCGCCGGAGCCCGGAAGTCGGGCTCGGGCGCACCCGACCTGGCCTTCGATCCCGACGACATCTCGGTCTACGCCGAGGTGGAGGCCGCCTTCACGGTCGGAGCGAAGTAGGGATCATTTGGCGACGGCGTCGAGGTGGGCGTCGAGGCGCTCGGGCGAGAGCAGGTGGTTGATGACCACCGCGGCACAGCCGACCATGCCGGTGGAGTCGGCGTGGGTGGAGGGGACGAAGGTCAGGTCGCGGGTGGCCAGGGCGGTCGAGCGGGAGTAGACGGTCTCGCGTACGCCCGCGGTGTAGAGGTCGAAGGCACCCGCCATGTCGCCACCGATGACGACCACCTCGGGGTTGAGCAGGTTGATCGCGATCGCCAGCACCTCGCCGAGCTGGCGACCGGCCTCGCGCAGCAGGCCGCGGGCGATGGCGTCACCGGCGAGCGCGGCGGCGACCAGGTCGCGGATGTGGCCGGCGGAGACGCCGGAGTCGACCAGGCCCTGGGTCAGCGCCCAGCCGGCCGCGACCGTCTCCAGGCATCCGGTGGCACCGCACCGGCAGGGGCGCTCGCCGGCGGACTCGACCCGGGTGTGGCCGATCTCGCCGACCGCCCCGGCGTGGCCGCGCAGCACCTGGCCGTCGGCGATGACCGCCAGGCCAAGACCGGTCGACGCCTTCACGACGAGCGCGTCCCGCGGGTGCAGCCCGCTGCCGAAGAGCTCCGCCGTGGCCAGCGCGTCGGTGTCGTTGACGAGAACCAGTGGTCCGTCGGTGAGCCGGTCGAAGTAGGGGTCGAGCGCGACGCCGTCCCAACCCCGCATCACCGGTGAGTCGACCGAGACCAGGCGGACGGGGTCGACGACGCCGGGCAGGCTCATCCCGACGCCGAGCACCGGCGGCTCGATGCCCTCCAGGAGCCGCTCGAGCCGGTCGGTCACGTCGGGCATGAGGTCGTCGGCGGAGATGCCGACCTCGTGGTCACGGGTGTCGCCGGCGAGCTCGCGGCCGTCGAGGTCGAAGACGGCGAGCTGGCTGCGTGAGCGCCCGATCGCCACCGCCAGCACCACCCCGGCGTCGGCGTTGAAGGTCAGCGAGCCCGGCGGCCGGCCACCGGTGGAGGCGAGCTCCTCCCCGGTGAGGATCAGTCCGGCGTCGACGAGAGCCGAGACCCGGGAGACCACAGCCGTACGCGACAGACCGGTCGTCTTCTGCAGATCGCTGCGGGTCAGGGCGCGCCCGGAGCGCACCAGAGCGAGGACGTCGGCGGCGGTTGTCATCTCGGGCATGGGGTGAAGCGTACGCCCCTTATGTCTTTCATGTACCAAAGATTTACTTGTATCGATCCAAAGATCGTGTCAAGGTGTGCGAAAGCACACTGTCTTTTGGAGGACCCGTGACTGCCGTATCCCCCACCGTCGCTGACGTCACCGCGCGTCTCATCGAGCGTTCCGCAGCCACGCGGGCCGACTACCTGGCCCGCATCGCCTCCGCCCGCGCGACCGGGCCCGCCCGCGGCCGGCTCGCATGCAGCAACCTGGCCCACGGCTTCGCGGCCTCCACCGCGCCGACGAAGGCCGAGCTCAAGGTGATCACCCCTGCGGCGAAGCCCAACGTCGCGATCGTGACCTCCTACAACGACATGCTCTCGGCGCACGCGCCCTACGAGACCTACCCGCCTCTCCTCAAGGCCGCGGTGATGCGGGCCGGCGGGCTGGCGCAGGTCGCCGGCGGCGTACCCGCGATGTGCGACGGCATCACCCAGGGCCGCGACGGGATGCAGGTCTCCCTCTTCTCCCGCGACGTGATCGCGATGTCGGCCGGGATCGCCCTCTCGCACGACATGTTCGACGCCGCGCTGATGCTCGGCGTGTGCGACAAGATCGTGCCCGGCCTGCTGATCGGGGCCCTCTCGTTCGGTCACCTGCCGACCGTCTTCGTTCCGGCCGGCCCGATGTCCTCGGGGCTCCCCAACAAGGAGAAGGCCCGCGTCCGACAGCGGTACGCAGCGGGCGAGGCCACCCGCGAGGAGCTGCTCGAGGCCGAGGCCGCCAGCTACCACTCCCGCGGCACCTGCACCTTCTACGGCACCGCCAACTCCAACCAGCTGCTGATGGAGGTGCTCGGCCTGCACCTGCCGGGCTCCTCGTTCGCCTCGCCGGACACCCTGCTGCGGGCCGCGCTCAACCGCGCCGCCGCCGCCCGTGCCACCGAGCTGGCGCTCACCGGCGGTCCGGGAGTGGGCGAGATGATCGACGAGAAGTCGATCATCAACGCCTGCGTCGCGCTGCTCGCCTCGGGCGGCTCGACCAACCACACCCTCCACCTGGTCGCGATCGCTCGCGCCGCCGGGATCCAGCTGACCTGGTCCGACATCTCCGACCTGTCGCCGGTGGTCCCGCTGCTCAGCCGGATGTACCCCAACGGCTCCGCCGACGTGAACCACTTCCACGCGGCCGGTGGCGTCAGCTTCCTGGTCCGCACGCTGCTCGAGGCCGGGCTGCTCCACGAGGACGTCACCACGATCCTGGGGCCGGGGCTGTCGGCCTACACCCAGGAGTCGCGGCTCACCCGCGACGGCGAGATCGAGCTGGTCGAGGGCGCCCCGGTCTCCGGCGACCTCGACGTGCTGCGCCCGGCCGACGACCCGTTCTCACCCGACGGTGGTCTGCGGGTGCTGACCGGCGAGCTCGGCACCGCCGTCATCAAGACCTCGGCGGTCGCGCCCGAGCACCAGGTGGTCTCCGCCCCCGCGATCGTCTTCGACGACCAGGCCGACTTCCTCACCGCCTTCTCCGAGAAGCGCCTCGACGGTCGTGACTTCGTCGCGGTGCTGCGCTACCAGGGCCCCGCGGCCAACGGGATGCCCGAGCTGCACAAGCTCACCCCGGCGCTCGGGGTGATGCAGGACCGCGGCCAGCACGTCGCCATCGTCACCGACGGCCGGATGTCCGGCGCCTCGGGGAAGGTGCCCGCGGCCATCCACCTCACCCCCGAGGCCGCGCTCGGTGGGCCGCTCGCCCGCGTGCAGGACGGCGACCTGATCACCGTCGACGCCGTCGCGGGCACACTGAGCATCGGCGTCGACGCCGACGAGTTCGCGCACCGCCCGACCACCGGCCGGGCACCGCTCGACGCCGAGTGGCGTGGCACCGGCCGAGAGCTCTTCTCCGCCTTCCGCGCCACCGTCGGCTCCGCCGACACCGGCGCGTCCGTCTTCCCCTTCGCTCCCGTTCAGCAGAGCGCCTCGCCCCAGGAGACCCCCGTTCATGTCTGACCTCACCTCCACCCATCTGCTCGACCTCTCCCCGGTGATCCCGGTCGTCGTCGTCGACTCCGTCGACCAGGCGGTGCCCGTGGCCCGCGCCCTCGCCGAGGGCGGCGTGCCCGTGGTCGAGCTGACCCTGCGTACGCCGGTGGCGCTCGACGCGATCCGGGCCATCGCCGAGGAGGTGCCGGAGGTCCTGATCGGCGCCGGCACCGTGACCACTCCCGTGCTCGCGAAGGAGGCCGCCGCGGCCGGGGCCCAGTTCCTGGTCTCGCCGGGTGCCACCCCGACGCTGCTCGGTGCGATGCGTGACACCGGCCTGCCGTTCCTGCCCGGCACCGCCACCGTCTCCGAGGCCCTCGCGGTGCTCGAGACCGGCCACACCGCGATGAAGTTCTTCCCGGCCGAGGCCTCCGGTGGTGCCAAGTACCTGGGCTCGCTGCCGTCCGTGCTCCCCGACGCACGCTTCTGCCCCACCGGCGGCATCTCGCTCGCCACCGCTCCCAGCTACCTCGGCCTCGCCAACGTCGGCTGCGTCGGCGGCTCCTGGCTCACCCCCGCCGACGCGCTCGCCTCCGGCGACTGGGACCGCGTCACCGCGCTCGCAGCCGCCACCGCCGCTCTCCGCTGACCTCGCCGGGTGGGCGAGGTCAGCGGTAGAGCAGATACTGGCGACGGGTCGAGTTGAAGGCGGCGAGCTCGTCTCGCCAGGCCGCCTCGACCTCGTCGCCGGTTTCGCCCGCGTCGATCTGCGTACGCAGCCTCGTCGAGCCGGTGAGCTTGTCGATCCAGAACGGCCGGGCGGTGTCCCAGGAGTCCTGGCGCCAGGCGAACTGGGGGTAGAGGGCCTTGGCGGTGACCAGCATCTCGACGCCGGTGCGGACGGGGTCGAAGCGGTCGCGGTCCCGGATCGTGACCTGTACTCCGCCGCAGACCTGGCCGGCGAACTTGTTGACCGAGGGGTTGAAGTACGCCTCCCGGAACGTCACGCCCGGAAGGTTCGCCTCCTCCAGCGCCGCGGCCCAGCGGTGGTCGACGAACGGCGCCCCGATCAGCTCGAACGGCTTGGTGGTGCCTCGCCCCTCGGACAGGTTGGTGCCCTCGAACATGCAGGTGCCGGGGTAGGCCAGCGCGGTCTCGGGGGTCGGCATGTTGGGACTCGGCAGGACGAAGTCGAGCCCGGTGTCGGCGTACAACGTCCTTCTCCGCCATCCGGAGACCTGGACGACGTCGAGCTGCGCCAGCCGCCCGCCGGCGTGCTCCTCGAGGAACTCCCCGTCGAAGAACCGGGCCAGCTCACCGACCGACATCCCGTGCTGCTGGACGATCTCGCGGGCGCCGACGCCCGAGGTGTACGCCGCGGTCATCATCGGTCCGCGGGCGGTCCCGCCCACGGGGTTGGGGCGGTCGAGGACCACGAAGCGCTTCTCGGTCGCCACGGCTGCCTGCATCGCCGTCCACATCGTCCAGATGTAGGTGTAGAACCGGGAGCCGACGTCCTGGATGTCGAAGACGACGGTCTCGACGTCAGCGGTCGTGAACAGCTCGGTCATCTTCGCCACGTTGGCGCCGTAGGCGTCATAGACGGTCAGCCCGGTGCGCTCGTCGACGAAGGTGCCCTCCGAGCCGCCCGCCTGAGCCGTGCCGCGGAAGCCGTGCTCCGGTCCGAAGACACCGGCGATCCGGACCGTCCCGGACTCGTGCATCTCGTCGACGATGTTGCGCAGGTTGCGGAGCACGCCGGTCGGGTTGGTGATGATGCCGACCCGATCGCCCGACAGCACCGACCAGCCGTCGCCGGCCGCTCGCTCGGCGCCGGTCCTGACCGCCTCGCCGCCACCCAGCGGTGAGACCTGCTCGGTCGAGGCGCCCGCCGAACCGGTGAGAAGCGGCGCCGCCACGGTGCCGGCTGCTGCAGCGCCGAGCAGACGGCGCCGGTCGATCCTGGGGACTTCAGTGGTCATGGGGCGCTCCTGTGCCGAGGGGGAGGATCACCTTGCAGGCTAGCCCTGAAGGCGTTGCTCGGCAGGCGATTCGACCGCTCGTCCCGGCAGATCGACCGTTCGTCGTCGTGTCGGTCGAATTGGGCTGGACACGGCACTTGAATGTGACCAAGGTCACAGGTCGTCCAACCCCACTTCGACAGATCTCGGAGGTGACCCATGCCGTCCTCGTCCAAGGGCTCGTGGATCCTTGTCGGGGTCCTCCTGTTCGCGGCAGCAGCGCCGTCGCTCGCGGTGCCGCTGTACGCGAAGGAGGATCCGACGTTCGCCGGATTCCCGTTCTACTTCTGGTTCCAGCTCGTCCTCATCCCCTGTTCGGTCCTGTTCACGACCCTCGCCTACTTCGTCGCCAAGGCCGCGTTCCGGCGTGACCGTGCCGCCGCCGGGCGTCCGTGGAAGGAGGGTGGCCAGTGAGTGCGGTAGCAGTCTCCGTCTTCGCCTTCCTCTTCCTGCTGGTCACGATCCTCGGCTTCTCCGCCGCGCGCTGGCGCCGGGCGAAGTCGATGGACAACCTCGACGAGTGGGGTCTGGGTGGGCGCGGCTTCGGTACGTTCGTGGCCTGGTTCCTGATCGGAGGTGACCTCTACACGGCGTACACCTTCATCGCGGTCCCAGCGACGCTGTTCGCCGGCTCGGCGGTCGGGTTCTTCGCGGTGCCCTACACGATCCTCGTCTACCCGCTGATCTTCGCGTTCCTGCCGAAGCTGTGGTCGGTCTCGCACAAGCACGGCTACGTCACCCCGGCCGACTTCGTCGTCGGGCGCTACGGGTCCAGGTCCCTGGGTCTGGCTGTCGCGGTCACCGGCCTGCTGGCCACGATGCCCTACATCGCGCTGCAGCTGGTGGGCATGGAGGTCGTGCTCGAGGTGATGGGTCTGCAGAGCGACTCCTCGAACTGGTTCATCCGTGACCTGCCGCTCTTCATCGCGTTCGGGGTGCTGGCCGCCTACACGTACTCCTCCGGGTTGCGGGCGCCGGCGCTGATCGCGTTCGTGAAGGACTCGCTGATCTACATCGTGATCATCGTGGCGATCATCTACATCCCGTCGCAGCTCGGTGGGTGGGGGAACATCTTCGACACGGTGCAGAACAGTTTCGACACGTTCAACACCGAGAACGCCGACGCGATCGCCGCCGGCGACGCCGCCCCGAAGGCACTGTTCCCGACGCAGGCGGCCGGCCAGTGGGCCTACGCCTCCCTGGCTCTCGGCTCGGCGCTGGCGCTGTTCATGTACCCGCACTCGATCACCGGCGTCCTCTCCACCCGGAGCCGCAACGTGATCCGCCGCAATGCCTCGCTGCTGCCGGCGTACTCGTTCCTGCTGGGGCTCCTGGCGCTGCTCGGGTTCGTCGCCCTCGCGGCCGGGGTGATGGTCGGCGACCCGCCGAACCCGCAGCTGGCGATCCCGCAGCTCTTCGAGGACCAGTTCCCGGCGTGGTTCGCGGGCGTCGCGTACGCGGCCGTCATCATCGGTGCGCTGGTGCCGGCGGCGATCATGTCGATCGCGGCCGCGAACCTGTGGACGCGCAACATCTACAAGGCATACCTGAAGCCCGACGCGACCCCGCAGGACGAGGCCAAGCAGGCCAAGATCGTGTCCCTGGTCGTGAAGTTCGGGGCGCTGATCTTCGTGCTGGCGCTCTCGAAGTCGTACGCCATCAACCTGCAGCTGCTCGGCGGTGTCTGGATCCTGCAGACGCTGCCGGCGATCGTCGTCGGCCTCTACACCCGGTGGTTCCACCGCTGGGCGGTCCTGGCCGGCTGGGCGGTCGGGATGGCGTACGGGACGATCGTCGCGTACGGCGTCTCCTCGCCCACGCAGGAGCACTTCGGTGGACCGTTGGCGCCGTTCCCGGGCACGGAGACGCCGATCTACATCGCGCTCACCGCGTTCCTGCTCAACCTCATCGTGGTCGTCGTCCTGACCCCGATCCTGAGGGCGCTCAACGTGCCGGACGGTGAGGACGCCACCTCGGCTTCGGACTATTCGGTCGACGCCGGCGACGAGGGTGTCGTCGAGGAGCTGAGCTCGACGACGGAGGTGCGCTGAGGGCTGCTGACTCGGAGACAAAGTCCCGCAAACACGTCTCAGTGATGTGTTTGCGGGACCTTTTCGATATTTCTCCAAGAACTGCAACATCGGCGCATCGACGTACGTAACAAGTACTGAAGGCTCTGATTCGGACCGAACTCGGGAGCGTCCATGTTGAGCAATGAGGCTGTGACGGCCTCGACGAGCAGTCGAGGCCACGGTGTACGCCGTGCCGCGATGGCTCGTGACGCCGGACGCGCCGTGACGGTCGAGCGTCGAACCGAGCAACGGATCCATGTGGGCGATTGGACGCCGGGGGGCGTCGCCCTGCATGGATCTACCACCGGGCGTGAAGCTGGCCAGTCGCCTCAGACTGCCGATCCGTCCGGTCCGATGGGTGGGGCTATGAGCGTGACCAGGACCTCGCTCGCCCCGCTCGGCGGGACCCCGTCCGCGCCAGCCGCGATCCCCGAGCGCTCGGGCGCCGGGTGCGGGCGCTGACGGGGTCCCGCATTCCCTCAACACCCGAACACGTCAGGAGAACGCGATGAACTCGAAGGTCCTCCGGGGACTTCGGCGATCGGTGGCGGTGACCCTTGTGGCAGGTGGCTTGATGGTCGCCGGTGCCGCGGTCGCCTGCGCCGATTCGCAGTCCGTCGAGCAGGCCGACAGCCGGGCCGCCTCGGTGGCCCAGCAACCGATCAAGGCCCCGGACCGCGGACCCGCGGGTCCGGTGACGGTCTCGGGAGCGGCAGCCGGCAACGACGCGGCGGTGACGGTGACGACCGATGGGACGACGGTCGTGGCCAGTGGCCGCGCGCACGTCGAGTCTCCGGTCGACAACGCCGCCGGCGGTGGTGTCGTCCACCATGACGATGACACCGGCTCGCCCCTGAACGGTGGTCGCGGTGTCGATCTCGGCACGGACCAGGTCGGCGTCGCCGGGGGAGCGACCGGTGACTCTTCGTCCGTGGACGTCGTCGGCACCGGTCGGGCCGGGGCGGAGAAGCACTACTACGTCCAGGACGCGCCCTGAGCGATCCGCGGACGAAATGCGTCGGGGGAAC
>NZ_JBHZPJ010000008.1:0-29561 GCF_042788075.1 Nocardioides sp. YIM B13467 | reverse complement strand
CCCGCCTCGACTCGATTCTTGGTCAGAAAGAGCCGGGTCGGCCCCGTCAGGCGAGGTCGAGGTAGCCGGCCTCGCGCAGGCCCTCGATGACGTCGTCCAAGGCGTCCTCGATCGAGCGGCCGGTGGTGTCGACGCGTACGTCGGCGTCGGCCGGCTCCTCGTAGGGCGAGGAGATCCCGGTGAACTCGGGGATCTCGCCGGCCCGGGCCTTGGCGTAGAGGCCCTTGCGGTCGCGCCGCTCGCACTCCTCCAGCGGCGTGGCCACGTGCACCAGGAAGAAGGCGCCGCCGGCGTCGTCGACGTAGCCGCGTACGTCCTGGCGAGTCGAGTCGAACGGAGCGATGGGGGAGCAGACGGCGAGGCCGCCGTGGCGGGAGATCTCGGCGGCCACCCAGCCGATCCGGCGGATGTTGGTCTCCCGGTCCTCCTTGGAGAAGGTCAGCCCGGCCGACAGGTTGCGGCGCACGACGTCGCCGTCGAGCGAGGTGACCGTGCGCGCACCCTGCTCGAGGATCCTGTCCATCAGGGCGCGGGCGAGGGTGGACTTGCCGGAGCCGGACAGGCCGGTGAAGAAGACGACCAGGCCCTGGTCCTCGGGCGCCGGCTGGTCGGAGGCGATGACCGCGGCGATCGCCTCGGTGTAGTCGGCCGACTCGGTCGAGATGCCCGAGGCGAGCGCGTGGATCGGGTCACCCCCGGCGTACGCCTCCACGACGGCCACGCCGAGGGCGTGGTCGGTCTCGGGGTCATCGTGCGAAGCCAGCGGCGCTGCGACCACGGCCGCGTCGGGGAGGTCCTCCGCGGCCAGCAACGACGCGCGCAGCAGCGCGACGGGGGAGAGCGACGGCGTACCGTGCCCGACCAGAGCGAGCAGCAGCACCGGCCCGAGGGCCGCGATCTCCGTGGTCTCGGCGGTGGTGAGGGCGTCGGTGACCGGGACGACCGTCCGCCCGGCGTACGCCTTCCGGGTCTGCTCCGGGGTGAGGTAGAGCCGTCGGAAGGGGCCGTAGGCGGGGGAGGACAGGCCGGTCACCTCGCCCGCTGGCCAGGTGACCCGCGCCAGCGGAAGTCCCTCGGGGTCGACGATCTCCACCGCACTGTCCGCCGCCGCAGCCTCGGCGACGGAGGCCGGGAGTGCCAGCGTCAACGGCGACCCGGGAGCGTTCAACGGACCCGGGAGGGCACCGGAGACGATCAGCTCGATGTCGTCGAGCTCGCGCGGCGTGGGAGAGAACTGCTGAGGCACAAGATCACCTGGTGAGGTCGGTTCGATATGGAGAACGGGCGGCGCACCCCGTTGCCGGAATGCGCCGCCCAGTCCTGAGTAGCTCGGCTGATCAGTCGTTGATCATGCCCGCGCCGACGGTGACGCCGGTCGCCTCGTCGATGAGGATGAAGGAGCCGGTGGTGCGGTTCTTCGAGTAGGGGTCGCACAGCAGCGGCTTGGTGGTGCGCAGCTGCACGCGGCCGATCTCGTTGAGGCCGAGCTCCTTGGTCTCAAGGTCGCGGTGGAGGCTGTTGACGTCCAGGCGGTACTGGATGTCCTTGACCAGCGCTCGCGCCGAGTTGGAGGTGTGCTTGATGGCCAGCTTCTGCCGCGGGCGCAGCGGAGCGTTGGTCATCCAGCAGATCATCGCGTCGATGTCCTGGCTCGGCTCGGGGGCGTTCTTGACCCGCGAGATCATGTCGCCGCGGCTCACGTCGACGTCGTCCTCGAGCCGGACGGTCACCGACATCGGCGGGAACGCCTCGGGGATCTCCTTGTCGAACAGGTCGATCCCGGCGATCTTGCTGGTCATCCCGGAGGGAAGCACCATGACCTCGTCGCCCGGCTTGAGCACTCCACCGGCGACCTGGCCCGCGTAGCCGCGGTAGTCGTGGTGGTCGTCGGACTTCGGCCGGATGACGTACTGCACCGGAAGGCGTACGTCGACCAGGTCGCGGTCGGAGGCGACGTGGACGTGCTCGAGGTGGTGGATCAGCGTCGGGCCGGAGTACCAGTCCATGTTGGTGGAGCGGGTCACGACGTTGTCGCCCTGGAGCGCCGAGATCGGGATGACCTCGAGGTCCGGGATGTTGAGCTTGGTCGCGAACGCGGTGAACTCGGCCGAGATCTTGTTGTAGACCTCCTGGGAGTAGTCCACGAGGTCCATCTTGTTGATGCACAGGACCAGGTGGGGCACTCGCAGCAGCGAGAGCAGCACCGCGTGACGGCGCGACTGCTCGGTCAGGCCGTGACGAGCGTCGACGAGCACCAGGCCGAGGTCGGCGGTGGAGGCACCGGTGACCATGTTGCGCGTGTACTGCACGTGGCCCGGGGTGTCGGCGATGATGAACTTGCGGTTGGGCGTCGCGAAGTAGCGGTAGGCCACATCGATGGTGATGCCCTGCTCGCGCTCGGACCGCAGTCCGTCCGTCAGCAGCGACAGGTCGACGTAGCCGTGGCCCTTGTCCTGCGAGGTCTTCTCGACAGACTCGAGCTGGTCGGTGAAGATCGACTTCGAGTCGAACAGCAGCCGCCCGATGAGGGTGGACTTGCCGTCGTCGACCGAACCGGCGGTGGCGAACCGCAGAAGGTCCATGGCCATCAGAAGTAACCTTCCTTCTTGCGGTCCTCCATGGCAGCCTCGGAGAACCGGTCGTCACCGCGGGTCGCGCCTCGCTCGGTGACCCGGGCGGCGGCGACCTCCTCGATGATCTCGGGGATCGTGGATGCGGTCGACTCGACGCAGCCGGTCAGGGTCATGTCGCCGCAGGTGCGGTAGCGGACCGTACGCTCGGTGACTACCTCGCCCTCGCGCAGCGGGTTGAGCGGGGTCTCGGTCAGCAGCATGCCGTCGCGCTCGAAGACGCGACGCTGGTGGGCGAAGTAGACCTGCGGGATCTCGATGCCTTCGCGGCCGATGTAGTCCCAGATGTCGAGCTCGGTCCAGTTGGAGATCGGGAAGATCCGCATGTGCTCGCCCTCGTGGAGCCGCCCGTTGTAGAGCGACCACAGCTCGGGGCGCTGCATCTTGGGGTCCCACTGGCCGAACTCGTCGCGGTGGGAGTAGACGCGCTCCTTGGCGCGGGCCTTCTCCTCGTCGCGGCGACCGCCACCGAAGGCGGCGGTGAAGCCGTTCTCCTCGATCGCGTTCAGCAGGGTGGGCGTCTGGAGCCGGTTGCGCGAGGTCTTGCCGTCGTCGACGACGATGCCGCGCGCGATGGCGTCATCGATGCTCGCGATCACCAGGCGTACGCCCAGACGGCTGACCCAGCGGTCACGGGTCTCGGCGACCTCGGGGAAGTCGAGGCCGTTGTCGATCTGGAGCACAGGGAACGGGATCTTGGCGGGGAAGAAAGCCTTCTCCGCAAGTCGCAGCATCACGATGCTGTCCTTGCCTCCCGAGAACATCAGGACAGGCTTCTCGAACTCGGCCGCGGCCTCGCGGAAGATGTGGATCGACTCGGCTTCCAGCTGGTCGAGCTGGCTGAGCCGGTAGTCGGCGTGTGTTGCAGTCATTACGGAACCAGAGGACCTCTCCGTCAGGTTGAGGCGCCCATGCTAGTGGCGGCTTCCACGGCACGGCGAAATGTCCCATCCCCGCGTGGGCAGGAATCCGAGTGTACGCAGGCGACGGGCCATGTCCGGAAGCGCCACTCGCACGGTGAGATGGCCGGCCTGACGTGGTCAGCGTCGCGGCGCCACCGCGACCCGGTCCCCGGCCAGCAGGAAGGCGATCTTGTCGACATCATCCGCCGGAGACTGCGTCAGATGGAGCCGCAGAAACAGGTCGCTCACGCCGCTGGGGTCGATGTCCTCGCCGGGTCGAAGACCCAGTGCTTGCCGGATCGTCTCGGCGTGGATGCGCCGGCCGCCGAGCCGGTCCCAGCGCTCCGCGACGAGCGCCGCCTGCGCGCCGAAGGTGACCAGCTCGGTGCGGGTGGCGGGGAACCCGCCGGAGCGGGCCCGGCCCAGGTCGGCGATCCTCGCGGAGGCCTCCTCGGGTGCCGTCGGCCGCAGGATGTGCGTCGAAGGATGCTCGTACGTGGGCCAGAACCACTTCCCCGAGGCCCGCCGCAGCGCGAACTTCCCCTGGTGACCACCGAGGGAGAACCGGGGCCGGGCCCGCTGGTCGAGCCACGAGGTGGGCTGGTTGCGCAGCGCCGCGAGCCGCGTCGTGATCTCGGGCGGCGGCGCCTCGACGGGATGCGGCGCCCGGCGCCAGGGCAGGTCGGGGTCGGCCGAGAGCGAGACCGCGCCGGGGAGATCGTCGCCGTAGGAGGCGAGCAGCGTCATCGGCTCGGTGTCGGGCAGCCCTCGCTCGCGCGCCCATCTGCGGCGTACGTCCTCACGGGCGGGGAGCAGGTTGTCCAGCCAGGCGCGGGCGGCCCCAGGGGTCAGGGCGGGGCCGGTGCGGGGGAGGGAGAGCGAGATCGGCGTCGGGCCGGCGGTCTCGGCGTAGGTGAAGTCGATCCGGTCGCCGACCTGGCGGAAGGTGCCCATCCGGCGGCGGCCGGCGAAGGCATACAGCTCTCGCATCAGGGGCCGGTCAGACAGCGGGCCAGGACGGCGTCGAGGTCGACGTCCTCCAGGGGCGGGGCGATCGGGGAGAGCTGCGTGGGGGCGAGATAGACGTCGAGGACCTCCAGCAGCGCGAGCGCCTTGCCGAGCTCGGCGCGTGGGTGGCCGGACTCGACGTCGACGACGAACCGCCGGCCCACCCCGGCCCGGTGGGCCAGCTCGCTCTGGGTGAGGCCGGCGCGGCGCCGGGCGGAGCGCACGGCTGACCCGAAGGCGGCCGGTGAGGTCAGGTACGGCGACGGCACGATGAACACTTTAGCCGATGTTCCCGTACGGGAACATCGTTGCTTTATGCGCTGTGACCGCTCTCGAACCGCTGCTTACAGTGCCGAACATGAAGATCACCGTTGTCGGCGTGGGCTACGTCGGGATGTCGCTCGCCATCCTGCTCGCCCAGAAGCACGACGTCGTCGTCCTGGACATCTCCCAGGAGCGGGTCGACCTGGTCAACGCGGCCAAGACCCCGATCGAGGACGCCGAGATCACCAGCTTCCTGGCCACCAAGGAGCTCGGCCTGCGCGCGACGCTCGACAAGGAGGACGCCTACGCGGACGCCGCGTACGTCATCGTCGCCACCCCGACGAACTACGACGAGGCCTCGAACTACTTCGACACCTCCACCGTCGACAGCGTGATCGCCGACGCGGTGACCTATGCGCCGGAGGCGGCGATCGTGGTGAAGTCGACCATCCCGGTCGGCTACATCGCGGCCAAGCGCGAGCAGCACCCCGAGGCGACGCTCTTCTTCAGCCCCGAGTTCCTTCGCGAGGGCAAGGCGCTCCACGACAACCTGCACCCCTCCCGCATCGTCGTCGGCGACGACTCCCCGGCCGCGAAGGGCTTCGCCGAGCTGCTGCTCGAGGGCTCGCTCGAGCCCGACGTACCCGTGCTGATGACCGGCGCCACCGAGGCCGAGGCGATCAAGCTGTTCGCCAACACCTACCTGGCGCTGCGGGTCGCCTACTTCAACGAGCTGGACACCTACGCCGCCACCCACGGGCTCAACACGACCCAGATCATCGAGGGCGTCGGCCTGGACCCCCGGATCGGCTCGCACTACAACAACCCGAGCTTCGGCTACGGCGGCTACTGCCTGCCCAAGGACACCAAGCAGCTGCAGGCCAACTACCAGGACGTCCCGCAGAACCTCATCTCGGCGATCGTCGAGGCCAACACCACGCGCAAGGACTTCGTCGCCACCGACGTCCTGCGGCGCGAGCCGAAGGTGGTCGGCGTCTACCGGCTGATCATGAAGTCGGGCTCGGACAACTTCCGCGAGTCCTCGATCCAGGGCGTGATGAAGCGGATCAAGGCCAAGGGCGTCGAGGTGGTCATCTACGAGCCCGAGCTCGGCGAGCCGGAGTTCTTCCACTCCGAGATCATCAAGGACCTCGACGAGTTCAAGCAGCGGGCCGACGTGATCATCGCCAACCGGCGCACCGAGGTGCTCGCCGATGTCGCCGACAAGGTCTACACGCGCGACATCTACGGCCGCGACTGACGCCCTCCGGCCGGAAGAGTTCTGCTCCAGTCGCCGACCTGCGAGTAACGGACCGGTGAACATCGGTTCGCAATGAACCGTGCGCGGATGCGTACAGTTATGGTCGCGTCTTCTGTTCAGTGTCTAGGAATGAGGCAACATCATGGCTGGTGACTCCGAGACCCGCCCCTGGGGTTCGTGGCACGTCATCGACATCGGTCCGGGCTACAAGGTCAAGCGGATCGAGGTGCTGCCCAACAGCCGCCTCTCCTACCAGACCCACACCCACCGCTCCGAGCACTGGGTCGTCATCTACGGCAAGGCAACCTGCATCATCGACGGCGTGACCACCATCGCCGGCCCGGGTGAGTCAGTCGACGTCGCCGTCGGCCAGGCCCACCGGATCTGCAACGAGACCGACGAGCCGCTCTCGATCATCGAGGTCCAGCGCGGTGGCTACACCGGCGAGGACGACATCGTCCGCCTGGAAGACGACTTCGGTCGCGCCGAGCAGACGGCCGCGGTCGCGGCGGAGGCCTGACTCCGCCTAGGCCAGCAGGCCGAGCAGGTACTTCCCGTAGCCGCTCTTCAGCAGCGGCTGGGCGAGCTTGGAGAGCTCCTCGTCGGAGAGCCAGCCCTGGCGCCAGGCGACCTCCTCGGGGGCGCCGATCTTGGTGCCCTGGCGGTGCTCGATGGCGCGGATGAAGTTGGCGGCCTCGTTGAGGTCCTCGAGGGTGCCGGTGTCGAGCCAGGCGGTGCCGCGCGGCAGCACCTCGACCGAGAGGGTGCCGGCCTCGAGGTAGATCCGGTTGAGGTCGGTGATCTCGAGCTCGCCGCGCGCGGATGGCTGGAGGTTGCGGGCGTGCCCGATGACCGAGCTGTCGTAGAAGTAGAGGCCGGGGACGGCGTACGGGCTCTTGGGCTTCTCGGGCTTCTCCTCCAAGGAGATGGCCTTGCGATTCTCGTCGAACTCGACGACGCCGTAGGCGCGTGGGTCGGCGACGCGGTAGCCGAAGACGGCGCCGCCGGTGATCGTCTTGAAACGGGCCAGCTGGGTGCCGAGGCCGGGGCCGTAGAAGATGTTGTCGCCCAGGACGAGGCCGACACCGTCCTCGGACTCGTCGAGGAAGCCGACGTCGGCGCCGATCGTGAACGCCTGGGCGAGGCCGTCCGGGGAGGGCTGCTCGGCGTAGCTGATGTTGACGCCGAGATGGCTGCCGTCACCGAGGAGCCGGTGGAAGCCGGAGGCCTCGTGGGGCGTCGTGATCACCAGGATGTCCCGGATCCCGGCCAGCATCAGCGTGGTCAGCGGGTAGTAGATCATCGGCTTGTCGTAGATCGGCATCAGCTGCTTGCTGATCGCGAGAGTGATCGGGTGCAGACGTGAGCCGGTGCCTCCGGCAAGGATGATCCCCTTCATGGTCAGTTGATCCTACGGATGTTCACCCCACGTTCTAGGGAACCCACCGGGGCGAGGCGACCACTGGGGGGTTAATTCTGCCTACGATGAACCGGTGAGACGGATTCTTGTGACAGGCGGGGCCGGGTTCATCGGCTCCAACTTCGTGCACCACCTCGTGGCCAACACCGATGCGTACGTGACGGTGCTCGACAAGCTGACCTATGCCTCCTCGGAGGCATCGCTGGCGGGGCTCCCGGAGGACCGGGTGAAGCTGGTGGTCGGCGACATCGCGGACGCCGCGGTCGTCGAGCCGCTGGTGGCGGAGTCGGACGCCGTGGTGCACTACGCGGCCGAGTCGCACAACGACAACTCCCTCTCGGACCCGGCTCCGTTCGTCCAGACCAACATCGTCGGCACCTTCGTGCTCCTCGAGGCGGTCCGCAAGCACGACGTACGTTTCCATCACGTCTCCACCGACGAGGTCTACGGCGACCTTGACCTCGATGACCCGAAGCGGTTCACCGAGGACACCCCCTACCAGCCGTCCTCGCCCTACTCGGCCTCCAAGGCCGGCTCAGACCACCTCGTCCGCGCCTGGGTGCGCTCCTTCGGCGTACGCGCGACGATCTCCAACTGCTCCAACAACTACGGCCCCTGGCAGCACGTCGAGAAGTTCATCCCGCGCCAGATCACCGAGGTGATCGAGGGGCGCCGGCCGCGCGTCTACGGCGACGGGCTCAACGTGCGCGACTGGATCCACACCGACGACCACTCCTCGGCGGTCTGGACGATCCTGGAGAAGGGCCGGATCGGGGAGACCTACCTGATCGGTGCCGACGGCGAGAAGTCCAACGTCGACGTCGTCCGCGCGATCCTGCGTCACTTCGGGCGTCCCGAGGACGACATTGAGTGGGTCACCGATCGCGCCGGCCACGACCGTCGCTACGCCATCGAGTCCGGCAAGCTGCGCAGCGAGCTCGGCTGGGAGCCGAAGTACCAGGACTTCGACAAGGGCCTGGCCGCGACGATCGCCTGGTATCAGGAGAACGAGGCCTGGTGGTCGCCGCTGAAGCACGAGACCGAAGCCAAGTACGCCGCGAAGGGGCAGTGAATGTCGGACCTCGTCGTTGAGCAGACGCCGATTCCGGGTCTGCTGGTCGTCCACCTGCCCGTGCACGGCGATGCCCGCGGCTGGTTCAAGGAGAACTGGCAGCGCGAGAAGATGGTGGAGCTGGGGCTCCCCGACTTCGGGCCGGTGCAGAACAACATGTCCTTCAACGCCGCCCGTGGGGCGACCCGAGGCATCCACACCGAGCCGTGGGACAAGTTCGTCTCCGTCGCGTGCGGGCGGGTGTTCGCAGCGTGGGTCGACATGCGTGAGGGGTCGTCGTTCGGGACGACCTTCTCGATCGAGATCGGCCCGGAGACCGCGGTCTTCGTGCCGCGCGGGGTCGGCAACTCCTACCAGGCGCTGGAGGAACGCACCGTCTACTCCTACCTGGTCAACGACCACTGGCGTCCCGGGTTCGCCTACCCGGCGCTCAACCTCGCCGACGAGACCGCAGCGATCGCCTGGCCGATCCCGCTGGACTCCGCCGAGATCTCCGAGAAGGACAGGGCCAACCCACGCCTGGCCGAGATCACCCCGATGAAGCCGAAGAAGACGCTGATCATCGGCGCCAACGGCCAGCTCGGCCGGGCTCTCGTGTCGGTCTTCCCGGACGCGGACGCGGTCGACCTCGACGAGCTCGACATCTCCGACGAGAAGGCGGTCGCGGCCTGGCCGTGGCCCGACTACCAGCTCATCCTCAACGCGGCGGCCTACACCGCCGTCGACGTCGCCGAGACCGCCGACGGCCGGCGCACCGCCTGGGCCGCCAACGCGACCGCTCCGGCGCTGCTCGCCCGGGTCGCGACCGAGCACCGGCTGACCCTGGTGCACTACTCCACCGAGTACGTCTTCGACGGCACCGCCACCGAGCACACCGAGGACGAACCGGTCTCGCCACTCGGCGTCTACGCCCAGTCCAAGGCCGCCGGCGACATCGCGGTCGCCGGCACCTCGCGGCACTACATCCTGCGCACCTCCTGGGTCGTCGGAGACGGCAAGAACTTCGTACGCACCATGGCGGCTCTCGCCGAGAAGGGCGTCTCGCCCACCGTGGTCGACGACCAGATCGGCCGGCTCACCTTCACCGACACGCTCGCAGCGGCCACCGCTCACCTGCTGCGGTCCGGGGCTGCGTACGGGGTCTACAACTGCACCAACGCCGGCGACCCGTGCTCGTGGCGGGACATCGCCGCAGAGGTGTTCGCGCTGTCGGGGCGTGACCGGGCCGACGTGGACGCCACCTCGACCGAGGCCTACTTCGCGGGCAAGGAGGGCGTCGCGCCGCGACCGCTCAACTCGGTGATGTCCCTCGACAAGCTCACCGCCACCGGCTTCGAGCCCGAGGACCACCTCGACGCGCTGCGCCGCTACCTGAAGGCTTGACCGCCGAGCCGGCTCGTCATGACGAGCCGGCTCGCGGGGGCTACTTGTCCGAACGCTCCGGCAGCCGCCAGGCGGCGGCGTTGTTGTCAAAGGCCTCCAGACCGCGCGACTGGCGGATGAAGCCCCACAGGAGCGGCCCGAGGAGCAGCATCGCACCGCCGAGGAGCAGCAGGAAGGTGGCGTCGGCGCCGAGCATCTTGGCGCCCGAGAGCGTCAGCATGATGACGATGCCGCGCCGGATGACCGACTGGGAGACCCAGCGCGCCATCCGGGAGCCGAGGAACGTGCCGGGGGTGCCGCCGAGGATGAGCGGGATCAGCACCGCCCACTCGACGCCGTGGTTGAGCACCTGGCCGATCGCGGCGGCCAGGACGAGCGGCACCGCCTGGAGCAGGTCCGTGCCGACCAGCTTCACCGCGGAGAGGGTCGGGTAGACCAGCAGCAGCGCGATCATGATGACCGAGCCGGAGCCGACCGAGGTGATGCCGACCAGCAGACCGCCGAGCGCGCCGATGACGACGGTGAGCAGCGGCTTCAGGCGCGGATCTTCCTCGGGAGCCTCGTTGCCGGCGGTGACCAGACGCAGCTGCAGGTACATCCGGAACATGTAGGAAGCCGCCGCGAACAGCAGGGCCCCGCCGAGGACGAGCTTGAGGAAGTGGTCGGTGTCGCCCGGCGCCAGCTTGTGGACGAAGGTGCCCAGGAACGCGCACGGCACCGAGCCGATGATCAGGTACGTCGCCAGCTTGATGTTGGGCGAGCCGTGGCGCCAGTGCACCGCCGCCCCGACCGACTTGTTCACCGAGGCGGCGACGAGGTCGTTGGCGACCGCGGTCGTCGGCGGCACCCCGAGGAAGATCAGCGCCGGCGTCATCAGGGCGCCACCGCCCATGCCGGTAAGCCCGACGACGATGCCGATGCCGAAGCTGACCACGAGCACGCTGAACGCGTCTTGGGTGAGGAGGTCGGCGAACACGGGGCAACTCTCACATAGTCTCGCCCCCATGCCAGCACCAGTGCCGTTCGCCGAGATCATCCGCTCCGACTTCGTCGAGGGACACCACTACGGATCCGCCGTCTCCCTCGCGGCCGACGGAACCGTGAGCTGGTCGCTCGGTGACGTCGACTCGCCGATCCTGCCGCGCTCCTCGAACAAGCCGGTCCAGGCCCTCGCGATGGTGATCCTCGGCCTCGACCTGCCGCCCGACCTGCTCGCTCTCGCCTGCGCCTCGCACTCGGGCGAGGCGTTCCACCAGGAAGGCGTACGCCGCATCCTCGCCACCGTCGGCCTGGACGAGTCCGCGCTCGGCAACATCGAGGACTACCCGTTCGGTGTCGAGGCGCGGGAGGAGGCGCTCCGTCGCGGCGAGCCGAAGACCCGACTCGCGATGAACTGCTCCGGGAAGCACGCCGCGATGCTCGCCACCTGCGTCGCCGCAGGCTGGCCGCTGGAGGACTATCTGGACCCGAAGCACCCGCTCCAGGAGGGGATCCACGAGGTGCTCGAGGCGTGCACCGGCGAGGCCGCGTACGCCACCGTCGACGGCTGCGGGGCGCCGGCCCTGTCCACGTCACTGACCGGTCTGGCGCGGGCGTTCTCGATGATCGGCTCGGCGGTCGACGGTCCGGCCGCGCGGGTCGCCGAGGCGATCCGGTCCCACCCCGAGTACGTCTCGGGCACGACCCGCGACGAGGTGGCGCTGCACCGGGCCGTACCCGGGCTGATCGGCAAGCTGGGTGCCGAGGCGGTCTACGCCGTCGCGCTTCCCGACGGCCGCGCGTGGGCACTGAAGGCCGATGACGGCGGCGACCGGGCGCGGGCGGCGGTGATGGCCGCTGCGCTGCTGCGGGACGGGGTCGGTGACCTGGACGGGGTCGACGCCGAGGCCCTGCGGGCGACCGGGGACGCGCCGATCCTCGGCGGTGGGCGCCGGGTGGGGGAGATCCGCGCGCTTCTGTGAGGTGCTAGCGGCTGGCTAGCGAGTCGCGGCTGCCCGTTCTCCGCGCGTTTTCGCCGGTTGATGAGGCAACTAGTGGGTGATGTGTGTCACTTCGGTTGCTCAGGCCTTGTGTTTGCTAGCAATTGTTAGCACACTGGAGTCATGGTCAAGAGCAAGGTCACGAGTGCGGTTGGCACGCTCGGCGAGTATCTGAAGGAACAGAGGATCTCGGCTGAGATGTCTCTGCGTCAGCTCGCCGACCAAGCAGGTGTGTCCAACCCCTACCTCAGCCAGATCGAGCGCGGTCTGCGCAAGCCATCGGCTGAGGTCCTCCAGCAGATCGCCAAGGCGCTGCGGATCTCGGCGGAGCAGGTCTATGTCCGTGCCGGGATCCTCAGCCCCGACTCCAACGTCGGGGGGTCCGTGGAGCTCGCCGTGCTCGCCGACCCGAGCTTGACCGAGCGGCAGAAGCACTCGCTGCTCGACGTCTATCACTCGTTCCTTGCTCTCAACAGTCGTGTCACCGACGATGCGCCGGCCGCCGATGAAACCGCTGAACCCCATCACGAGGAGAACCCAGATGCCCACCCTGCCCAAGATTGAGACCACCAAGCCCCTCAACGCCGTCGCCGGCGTCGCCGACCTCGCCTACGAGACGGTCAAGAGCTACGCCACCGACCTGCAGAAGAAGGTCGACGACTACCGCTCCGAGGCGACCACCAAGCTGACCGACGCTCGCTCCAAGGCGACCGAGAAGGCCACCGCCTACCGCACCCAGGCGACCGAGAAGGCGACCGCTGCCAAGTCCACCGTGACCGGCTTCGACCCGAAGTCGCTCCCGGCCCTGGCCAAGGAGCAGTACACCGTTCTCCCCGAGAAGCTGAAGACCACCGTCAAGGCCAAGCTCGACGAGACCACCGGCTCCGCGACCGGCACCTACGACAAGCTCGCCACCCGCGGTGAGACCTTCGTCGCGAAGTTCAAGAAGGCCGAGACCGAGGCTCCCGCCGAGACCCCGGCTGAGGCTCCCAAGGCCGAGGCTCCCAAGGCCGAGGCCGCTCCGGCCGAGAAGCCGGCCCCCGCCAAGAAGGCCCCGGCCAAGAAGACCGCCGCCAAGAAGGCCTGATCCAGGCTCTCAACCGAAGACGGCCCGCTCGAAAGAGCGGGCCGTCCTTCATTTGCCGAGGCGTCAGCTCTGCAGGCCGAGACGTCACCTGCACAGGTCGAGTTGGCACACGAGTGCCAACTCGACCGGCGGGTGCGACGCTTCGGCCGGCGGGGGTGACGCCTCGGCTTTAGGGGGTCAGCTGGGGTAGTCGGCGCCTGCGGCCTGGCGGGCCTCCCAGGCGGTGGCGACCATGGAGCGCAGGTCGTGGCGCATCTCCCAGTCGAGGTCGCGCCGGGCGAGCTCGCCGGTGGCGACGATGCGGGCGGGGTCGCCGGGACGACGCGGCTTGATGACCGGCTCGAAGTCGATGCCGGTGACCTCGCGGATGGCGTCCATGATCTGCCGCACGGAGGCGCCGTCGCCCGAGCCGAGGTTGTAGACCGGCTCGAGGTCCTTGCCCTCGGCGAGCCGCTTGGCGGCGACGACGTGGGAGTGGGCGAGGTCGGCGACGTGCACGTAGTCGCGTACGCAGGTGCCGTCGGGGGTCGGGTAGTCGTCGCCGTTGATCTGCGGCGTCTTGCCCTTGGCCAGCGCGTCGAAGACGAGCGGGAAGAGGTTGTGGGGGCTGGTGTCGTAGAGGTCCTTGCTGCCGGACCCGACGACGTTGAAGTAGCGCAGGCTGGTGTGCGCGAGCCCCTCGGCACGCGCGACGTCGGCGATCAGCCACTCACCGATCAGCTTCGACTCGCCGTAGGGGCTCTCCGGGTTGGTCGGCGTGGTCTCGGTGACCAGGTCGACGTCGGGGGTGCCGAAGGTCGCGGCGGAGGAGGAGAAGACCAGCTTGTCGACACCGGTGGCCGTCATCGCCTCGAGGAGGTTGGCGGTGCCGGTGACGTTCTGTGCGTACGTGTGCAGCGGCCGCTGCACCGACACGCCCGCGTACTTGAAGCCGGCGAGGTGGATGACTCCCTCGACGCCGTGGTTGGAGATCGCCTGCTCGATCGCGGACTTGTCGAGCAACGTCGCCTCGACGAACGTGACGTTGTCGGGGACGAACTTCGCGAACCCCGAGGACAGGTCGTCGATGACGACCGGCTCGATGCCTGCGTCGAGCAGTGCCTGCACGACGTGCGATCCGATGTAGCCCGCGCCTCCGGTAACCAACCAACTCATGCGATGAAGATAGCGGGGTGCCCCGAGCGGTTAGGTTTGCGGGGTGAGGCTCCTGCACGGTGACGGCGACCCGACGACCCCCGAAGGCCTGCGTGCCATCTACGCACCGCCCCGCCTGCCGTGGTTGCGAGCCAACATGGTCAGCTCCCTGGACGGTGCGGCGACCGGCCCCGACGGCCGCTCCGGCACGGTCAACAACGCCGTCGACGTCGACGTCTTCCACGTCCTGCGCGACCTCGCCGACGCCGTCCTGGTCGGCGCCGGGACGGCCATCGCAGAGACGTACAAAGCCACGGGCGCGCCGATCGTCGTCGTCTCCCGCCGCGGCCGGATCCCCGACGAACTCCGCGGCTGCGAGCCCGGCGCGGTCCGGCTCGCCACGGTGGCCGAAGCGCCCGGCCTGGACGCCGCGCGCGACGAGATCGGCGAGGAGAACGTCTACGTCGCCGGCACCTCCGAGGTCGACCTGCCGGTGCTCCTCGACCGGCTGCACGAGGAGGGCATGCAGCACGTGCTCTGCGAGGGCGGGCCGACCCTTCTCGGCTCGTTGCTCGAGGCCGGCGTGGTCGACGAGCTCTGTCACACGATCACGCCCAAGCTCCTCGCCGGCGACGGCCGGCGGATCGTGACCGGGCCGCCGAGGGACGTACCGGTGTCGTTGGGGTCCCTCATCGAGCACGACGGCACGCTGCTCGGACGTTGGCTCCTTTGATTGCTTCGGGCTCCGCTTCAGCTGGTAATCAGATGACGTTCACGATCAGTTTCCGGTAACGAAATCTTGAGACCAAGAGTTTTACTCTTGACGGGGTCCGGCCCAGCCGCTTGACTCACCGATCGTGCCAGGTATGACGGCCGTCACGACCAAGCGACCACGTCAGGCACTCTCGGGAAGACGCTTACGGGAGTGGCTGATCTTTGTCGCGTTCGTGGCACCCAATGTCGCTCTGATCGCGGTCTTCACCTACCGACCGCTCTTCCAGAACATCTACTACTCCACGCTCAACTGGACGCTGGGGTCGAAGTTCGCGACCCCCGTCGGGCTGGGCAACTACCGCGACTTCTTCACCTCCGGCGAGGCGAGCAAGGTGCTCACCACGACGGCGATCTTCACCGTCGCGACCGTCGGTCTCACCCTCGCCCTGGGCCTGGGCGTCGCGCTGGCGCTCAACCGCAAGCTGCCGGGCGCCGGCTTCGCGCAGGCGACGGTCTTCGCGCCGTACATCCTCTCCGGCTACGGCGTCGGGCTCGCCTGGCTCTACATCTTCGACCCCAACATCGGCGCGCTCTCGGCGGTCCTGCGCGACGTCGGCCTGAACAGCCCGGAGTGGATCAACTCGCCTCCGTGGACGCTGACGATGGTGATCATCGTCTACGTCTGGAAGAACCTCGGTTATGCCGCGGTCATCTACCTCGCCGGCCTGCAGGCGGTGCCGGGCGATGTGCTGGAGGCGGCCGATCTCGACGGCGCCGGTCCGGTGAGGCGGTTCTTTACGGTGACGCTGCCGTTGTTGTCGCCGACCACGTTCTTCCTGATGGTCACCACGATCCTCAACAGCCTGCAGGCCTTCGATCTGCTGATCGCGATGGACAAGCTCGGCCGGGGCGCCCGCACCCTGATCTTCGACGCCTACCTGACCGGCTTCAAGGAGCAGAGCCAGGCGGGCTACTCCGCGATGCTGTCCACGGTGCTCTTCGCGATCCTCGTGGTGATCACGCTCGTCCAGCTGATCGTCGTGGAGAGGCGGGTCCACTACAGATGAGCACGACTGCTCCCTCGCGTCGGGTGCGGCTGAAGCGAAGCCCGAAGCAATTCAGATCGCTGACGCCGCTGACCGTACGCGACTACCTGGTGCTCCTGCTCGCGGTGCTCGTCGTCGTGCTGCCGCTCGGCTACATGTTCCTGGCCTCCTTCAAGGGCCCCGGCGACCTGGCGACCACCGACCTGGTCGTCTTCCCCGAGGTCTGGCAGCCGGAGAACTACGCCGAGGCCGCGCAGAAGGTCCCCTTCGGGCGGCTCTTCCTCAACTCCACCATCGTCACGGTCGTCGGCGCGGGGCTGAAGGTGCTGCTGGCGATCCTGACGGCGTACGGCCTGGTCTTCTGCGAGTTCCCCGGCAAGAAGTACATCTTCTGGGGCGTGCTCGCCACGATGATGGTGCCGCCGCAGGTCACCGCGCTGCCCAACTACGTCTTCATCAGCAGCCTCGGCGGCGAGAACACCTACTGGGGCCTCATCCTGCCTGGCCTCGGCACCGGCTTCGGTACGTTCCTGCTGCGCCAGGCCTTCATGCAGCTGCCCTACGAGGTGATCGAGGCGGCTCACCTCGACGGCGCCGGCCACTGGCGGAGGCTGTGGCACTGCGTGGTGCCGATGTCGCTGCCGTCGATCGCGACCGTGGCCCTGGTCAACGTGGTCTACGAGTGGAACGACTACCTGTGGCCGCTGATCATCATCACCGATCCCGAGATGATGACGCTGCCGCGCGGTCTGACGCTGCTGCAGAACAGCGAGTCCGCGGCCAGCTCGTTCGGGGTCCTGATGGCCGGCACCGTGATGGTGCTGCTGCCGATCCTCGTCGTCTTCGCGTTCCTGCAGCGTCACATCGTCAACGGCTTCACCCAAGGCGGCGTCAAAGGCTGACGTTCTCAGCCCACAGTTGGCACAACAGGGAAAGGATGCTTCATGAACACCTCGTCCAACCTGCATCGCTCGGGTCTGATCCTGGACCGGCGACGTTTCCTCGGCCTCAGCGCCCTGGGCATCTCCGCGGCGGCGCTCTCGGCCTGCGGTGGCGGGCCATCGACCAGTGGCGGCGGCGGTGGTGCCAGCGCCGTCGAGCAGATCGACTTCACCGGTGTGAAGCCGGCCAAGGAAGTCACCTTCTGGACCTCCAACCCGGGTGACTCGATCAAGGTCAGCACCGAGATCGTCAACGCCTTCAACGCCTCCCAGTCCGACATCACCGTCAAGCTCGTCACGGCCGGGGCCGACTACGAGGAGATCGCGCAGAAGTTCCAGACCGCGCAGACCGGCGGCGACCTGCCCGACATCATCAACCTGTCGGACGTGTGGTGGTTCCGCTACAAGATGAACGACCAGATCATCCCGCTCGACTCCCTCTTCGAGGCGCTCGAGTTCGACACCGACGACTACGTCGACTCGCTGCTGGGCGACTACCTCTACGACGACGCCCACTGGGCGGTCCCGTGGGCGCGCTCGACGCCGCTCTTCTACTACAACAAGGACCACTGGAAGAAGGCCGGGCTCTCCGACCAGGGCCCGCAGACCTGGGAGGAGTTCGGCGAGTGGAAGACCGAGCTCGCCGCGACCAGCGGTGCGAAGTTCGCCTTCCAGTTCCCGGCCCTGGCGGGCTACGCCGGCTGGACCCTGCAGAACAACCTGTGGGGCTGGGGCGGCGGCTGGTCGAAGGAGGAGTCCTTCGACATCACCTGCAACTCGGCCAGGTCGGTCGAGGCGCTCTCCTTCCTCAAGGACTGGGTCTACAAGGACAAGGTCGCCGGGGTCGCCGGCGTCGACCAGATCCAGGACTTCGCCGCGGGCGTCGCCAGCGCCACAGTCGGCTCGACCGGTGACCTGATCAACGCGATCACCTCGGCGAAGTTCGACGTCGGCGTCGCGCCGTTGCCGGCCGGGCCGGCGGAGTCCGAGCGGATCTGCCCGACCGGCGGCTCGGGCGTCGGCATCCCGAAGGACATCAGCCCCGAGCGGCAGCTCGCGGCCGGCACCTTCATCAAGTTCCTCACCGAGCCCGAGCAGGCGATCAAGTTCTCGGAGGCGACTGGCTATGTGCCGATCCGCAAGTCCGCCGACCCCGCCGCGATCCTGAAGAAGACACCGCAGGCCCAGGTCGCGATCGACCAGCTCTCCAACACCCGCTCGCAGGACTACGCCCGTGTCTTCCTGCCCGGTGGCGACCTGGAGATGGCCAACCACATGGCCGCGATCCTCACCGAGAACCAGGACGTCCAGACCGAGATGGACAGCCTGAAGACGGCGCTGGAGAAGATCTACACCGACCAGGTGAAGCCGCACGTCTGATGAGCACCCGCGTAGGGCACCCCGCGGGGTGCCCTACGCTCGGTTCTCGTGAGCGAGGACTTGGTAGTGGAGCGGCGCCCGGGCGTCGTACAGGTGACCTTCAACCGGCCGCAGAAGCACAACGCCTTCACCGCGGAGATGTACGGCGCGCTGCACGAGCTGTGCGACGAGCTGGCCACGGACGAGTCGGTGAAGGTGCTGGTGCTGACCGGCGCCGGCGGCCGGGCGTTCGCCGCCGGCAACGAGATCTCCGACTTCCTCTCCCGCGACGCGGTGGACTACGAGGACTGGATCCGCGCGCTGCTCGAGAAGCTGTTCGCGCTCCCGCAGGTCACCATCGCCGCGGTCGACGGCGTCTGTGTCGGCGGCGGGCTCGCGGTCGCGACCCACTGCGACCTGCGGGTCGCGACGCCGCACTCGCGTTTCGGCTACCCGATCGCGAAGACGCTCGGCAACGCGCTCGCGGCCTCCATCGTCTACCGCGCGGCCGCCGTCTTCGGCGAGCCGGTCGTGCGGGAGATGCTGCTTGCGGCACGCCTGGTCGGCGCGGACCGCGCCTATGCCACCGGCGCTCTGACCGCCGTCACGGACTCGCTGGCCGACGAGGTCGACGCGCTGGTCGAGGGCATCCTGCCGCTCTCCGGCGTCACGGTCCGGGCCACCAAGAGCCAGCTCGCCGCGTACGCCGTGCGCGCGGAGGCCTCGCCGGAGGGCGATGAGGACCTGCTGCACGAGGTATACACGGGCGCCGACTTCAAGGAGGGCGTACGCGCGTTCCTGGCCAAGGAGAAGCCCGCCTTCCGCTAGACCCGTAAGTCCGTTGACGGGTGCGCCGGGTGGGCCGACCATGGCCTATGCCCACCGAGCAGAAGACGTACGTCAACAGCGACCTGTTCCGCGAAGCGCTGATCCGGCAGAGCGATGTCAGCGGCCTGGAGATCCGGGACTGCTGGTTCGAGGAGCGGCTGAAGATCGTCGACTGCTACGGCCGCGACGTCTATCTCGCCGGTGACTTCGGGCGGATCGTGGTCAACGACGTCGACGTGACGGCGTACGTCGAGGCCGAGCTCGACCGGACCGAGCCCAACCGGGTGCTGGCCCGTGAGGCGACGACCGCCGACGAGATCCGGGCGGCCTGGGCGGCGATCGAGGAGACCTGGGCGGCGACGGTGGAGCAGGCCCGGGCGCTGCCGGAGGAGCTGCTCCACGAGCGGGTCGACCAGGAGTGGTCGTTCATCGAGACCCTCCGTCACCTGCTCCACGCCAGCGACAAGTGGCTCGGCAACCCGGTCCTCGAGGAGGAGGAGCCCTACCACCCGCTCGGCTACGGGCCCGCGGGCGAGGACGAGACGGGCACGGGTCTCACCGTCGATGCCGACCCCTCGCTGGAGGAGGTCCTCGAGCCCCGTCTCGCCCGGATGGCCACGATGCGCGAGCTCGTCTCCAAGATCACCGACGCGGACCTCGACCGGCTCTGCGCCCGCACGCCGGTCGGCAACGACCCCGAGGCCGACTATCCCGTACGCCGCTGCCTCAAGGTGGTGCTCGCCGAAGAGGCCGAGCACCACCGTTATGCCGTACGTGACCTGGCCGTTCTCACTGCGGATCGAGGAGTGTGATGCGACCGATCGTGACGGTCTTCGGCTGGTCCGTGCTGACCCTGGTGTTCGTCGATGAGCTGCTCGCGATGGCTGCCTTCGGCGTCTGGGGCTGGCAGCACGAGCCGCGGTGGCTGCTGGTCTGGCTGCTGCCGGCGGTGGCCATGTTCGTCTGGTGGCTGTTCGCCTCGCCCAAGGCGGCTCGCGGCGGGCCCGTGATCCGGCCGGTCGTGAAGGTGATCGTCTTCGGGCTCGCCTCGCTGGCGCTCCTGGACGCCGGTCAACCGGGATGGGCGCTCGCCCTGCTGGTCTTCTCGGTCGTCGTCAACGGCCTGGCTCAGCTGCCGGCGATCAGCCGGCTGCCCAACGATGTGCCTCGACCAGACTCGGTCCGTACCAGGTGATCAGCCGGCCGCTGACCAGCTCCGTCGGGGTCCGCGCGAACGCCTCCGGGCCGTCCTCGGCGGTGAAGACGTACGGCTCGTCGGGCAGCAGCACGACATCGGCCCCGGCGTCGTCGATCTCGGCCAGCTCGACGTGCGGATAGCGGTCCGCGTGCTGGCCGAAGACGTTCTCCCAGCCCAGCCGCCGCAGCAGGTCCCCGGTGAACGTCCGTGAGCCGACCACCATCCACGGGTCGCGCCAGATCGGCACCGCGACCCGGCAAGTGACCCGGGGGAGCGGCCCGCACCAGAGCCGGCGGGCCTCCACGAGCCAGTCGGGGCGGTCCCAGGCGATCCCGTCGAGAAGGTTCTCCATGGACGCGATCGCCTGGGGGACCGTCTCGATGTCCGTGACCCAGACCCGGATGCCCCGCTCCCGAAGCCGACGTACGTCCAGCTCGCGGTTCTCCTCCTTGTTGGCCACCACCACGTCCGGCGCCAGCGCCGCGATCGCGGCCAGATCCGGGTTCTTGGTGCCGCGCACGCGCGGCACGTCGAGGTCTGCCGGATGCGTGCACCAGTCCGTCGCCCCGACGACCCGGTCCGCCGCGACCGAGACGAGCGCCTCGGTCAGCGACGGCACCAGCGAGATCACCCGGGTCGCCGGGCGGGGTCCGTCGTACAGAGTGCCTAGGTCGTCGCGCATGCGGAGCGGTTCCTTCATCAAGGTATGCAGGTCAAGGAGCACATCCCATGCGGACCTCCGCGAGGGATGTGCTCCTTCGACTGCATACCTTGCCGGTGGAACACCTCAAACATTCCGCCTGTACTGCCCGCCGACCTCGAAGAACGCCTCGGTGACCTGGCCGAGCGAGCAGACGCGAGCCGCGTCCATGAGCGCCGCGAAGACGTTCTCGTCGGAGGTCGCGGCCTGCTTGAGGCGTACGATCGCGGCTTCCGCCTCGGCCGAGTGGGCGGCCTGGAAGGCGTGGACGCGGTCGAGCTGGGACTTCTTCTCGGTCTCGGTCGCCCGGGCGAGCTCGACGGGGCCGGCGGGGGCGCCGTTGGTGTCGCGTACGAACGTGTTGACGCCGACGATCGGCAGGGTGCCGTCGTGCTTGCGGTGCTCGTAGAGCATCGACTCGTCCTGGATCTTGCCGCGCTGATAGCCGGTCTCCATCGCGCCGAGCACGCCACCGCGCTCGGAGATCCGGTCGAACTCCTTGAGTACGGCCTCCTCGACGAGGTCGGTGAGCTCGTCGATGATGAAGGAGCCCTGGAGCGGGTTCTCGTTGAACGCCATTCCCCACTCGCGGTTGATGATCAGCTGGATCGCCAGCGCGCGCCGCACCGACTCCTCGGACGGGGTCGTCACGGCCTCGTCGAAGGCGTTGGTGTGCAGGGACTGGGCGTTGTCGTAGATCGCGATGAGCGCCTGCAGCGTGGTGCGGATGTCGTTGAAGTCCATCTCCTGCGCGTGCAGGGACCGGCCCGAGGTCTGGATGTGGTACTTCAGCTTCTGCGAGCGCTCCGAGGCGCCGTAGCGCTCCCGCATCGCGATCGCCCAGATCCGCCGGGCGACGCGGCCGATGACCGAGTACTCCGGGTCCATCCCGTTGGAGAAGAAGAAGGACAGGTTGGGCGCGAAGTCGTCGATGTCCATGCCGCGGGCCAGGTAGGACTCCACGTAGGTGAAGCCGTTGGCGAGCGTGAAGGCGAGCTGGGAGATGGGGTTCGCCCCGGCCTCGGCGATGTGATAGCCGGAGATGCTCACCGAGTAGAAGTTGCGCACCCCGTTCTCGATGAACCATTCCTGGATGTCGGCCATGCAGCGCAGCGAGAACTCCGTGGAGAACAGGCAGGTGTTCTGGCCCTGGTCCTCCTTGAGGATGTCGGCCTGAACCGTGCCGCGGACCGTCTGCAGCGCCTTCGCAGGGTCGATCCCGCGCTCGCGCGCCTGGTCGATCACGGTGTTGAGGAAGAAGGCCAGGATCGTCGGCGCCGGGCCGTTGATCGTCATCGACACCGAGGTCGTCGGGGCCAGCAGGTCGAAGCCGTCGTAGAGCGCCTTCATGTCGTCCAGGGTCGCCACCGAGACGCCGGAGGTGCCGACCTTGCCGTAGATGTCGGGGCGCACGTCGGGGTCACGACCGTAGAGGGTGACTGAGTCGAACGCGGTCGAGAGCCGGGTGGCGGGCTGGCCCTCGGAGAGCAGCTTGAAGCGGCGGTTGGTGCGGAACGGGTCGCCCTCGCCGGCGAACATCCGCGCCGGGTCCTCGTTGGCCCGCTTGTAGGGGAAGACGCCCGCGGTGAACGGGAAGAACCCGGGGAGGTTCTCATTGCGCAGGAACCGGGTCAGCTCGCCGCGGTCGGTGTAGCGGGGCGTCGACACCCGCGGGATGTAGTTGCCGGCCAGCGACGTGCGGCCGCTTTCGTCGGCGGCGTACGTCTCCTTGGTCTCCTCCCACGAGGAGAGCTGTTTGCGCAGGTCGTCGGGGATCTCGCTGGCGGGTGCCTCGAGCTCGGGGTGGTCCGCGGCCACGATCTCGTAGGCCTGCTCCTTCCGCGCCGCGGCGACGAGCTCGACGGTGCGGGCGTGGTAGTCGCGTACGTCGCCCGCGATGTCCGCCAGGTAACGGACCCGCCTCTCGGGGATGATCGGGTGCAGGCCCGTCGAGTGGCGGGTCGAGACCCGGGGAAGGACGCCCTCGCTGACCGCGAGCCCCGCCTCGGCGAGGAGCCCGCGCAGGTGCTGGTAGAGCGCGGTGACGCCGTCGTCGTCGAAGGCCGCGGCCGAGGTGCCGAAGACCGGCATGTCGTCGGGGGAGGAGGTGAACGCCTCCCGGTTGCGGACGAGCTGGCGGGACACGTCGCGCAGGGCGTCCTCGGCTCCGCGGCGCTCGAACTTGTTGATCGCCACGACGTCGGCGAAGTCGAGCATGTCGATCTTCTCCAGCTGCGACGCGGCGCCGAACTCGGGCGTCATCACGTAGAGCGACACGTCGACGAAGTCGCTGATCCCGGTGTCGCCCTGGCCGATGCCGGGCGTCTCGACGATGACGAGATCGACGGCGGCCTTCATCACGCTGAGCACGTCGGCGAAGTGCTCGGGCACCTCGTGACCGCCGCGCGTGGCCAGGGAGCGGTAGTAGGTCGTCGAGCCACCGTCGGTGATCGCGGCGAGGGAGTTCATCCGGATCCGGTCGCCCAGCAGCGCGCCGCCGCCGCGCCGCCGGGTCGGGTCGATGGCGAGTACGCCGATGCGGATCTTGTCCTCCTGGTCGACCCGCAGCCGCCGGACCAGTTCGTCGGTGAGCGAGGACTTGCCGGAGCCGCCGGTGCCGGTGACACCGAGCACGACTGCCTGATCGGCCTCGCGCAGTCGGGTCAGGAAGTCCTCGGGGAGCCGGCCCTGCTCGGCGCCGGTGATCGCGCGTCCGATGGAGAGCCCGTAGCCGGCGATCACGCCGTTGGGGGTGATGGGGAAGGTGGGCCACAGGTCACGGTCGATGTCGCGTACGACCGTGTTGATCATCCCCGGGAGCCCCAGCCGCTGGCCGTCCTCGGGGGAGAAGATCTTGACGCCGGAGTTGGCCAGTCGCTCGATCTCGTAGGGAACGATCACGCCGCCGCCCCCACCCACGACCTTGACGTGGCCGGCGCCGCGCTCCTTGAGGGCGCACACCAGATACTCGAAGAACTCCACGTGGCCGCCCTGGTAGGAGGAGACCGCGACGCAGTGGGCGTCCTCCTGAACGGCGGCGTCGGCGATCTCGGTCACCGAGCGGTTGTGACCGAGGTGGATCACCTCGCAACCCTGCGCCTGGAAGATCCGGCGCATGATGTTGATCGCCGCGTCGTGACCGTCGAACAGGCTGCTCGCGGTCACGATCCGCACGTGGTTCTGAGGGATGTGGAGGTCGGACATGGGCGGGGCTCCCAGGGAATAGTTGGACGTCTAAGTAATTCCAGCATAGGTCGTCCGCCACCTACTCGCCAGTCCGCGACGCCAGGTGGGCCCTCATGTCGCCGAATGCTTGGCCACCAGCTCCAGCGCACGAGAGATGGCCTCGGGGGTCCGGCTGTGGATGCGGTTGTCGCGGCGCAGGTGGTCGGCGACGCCAAGGCGGGCCAAGACGTCGGCGTGCCCTGGAGAGATGCCCGAGATCATGACGACCTTGCCTCGTCGTTCAAGACGGGAGATGACTTCGTCCAGGACTTTTGCGCCAGTGGCGTCGATGGTGGTGACTCGCGACATCCTCAGCACGACGACGCGTACGTCGGCGACTTCGGAGTGCTCGAGGAGGAAGCGGTGGGCGGCGGCGAAGAAGAGCGGACCGTCGAAGCGGTAGACGACGATGTGCCTCTTCAGCAGCTCATGCTCTTCCTGGGAGTGCATCCCGCGGGTGGGTCCGAACGGCTCGACCCGCTCGATGACGGCGCTGCGGGAGACTTGGCGTAGGGCGTACAGGATCGAGACCAGCAACCCCGCGATCACCGCGTCGACGAGGTCGAAGACGACTGTCACGACAAACGTGAGCACCAGAACAAGCGCGTCGCCGCGGGTCGAGCGCAGCAGCGCCACGACGGAGGCGACCTCGATCATTCGTACGCAGGTGGCCAGCAGTACGCCGGCGAGCGCCGCGAGCGGGATGTGCGAGACGAGGCCGGCCAGGGCGCTCACGATCACCAGGAGGACCACCGCGTGCGTGACCGCGGCCAGCTTGGAGCGTGCGCCGGCGCGGACGTTGACGGCCGTGCGGGCGATCGCCGCGGTGGCGGGCACGCCGCCGAAGAACGGGACCGCGAGGTTGGCGAGCCCTTGGCCGACGAGCTCGCGGTCGGGGTCGTGGGACTCGTCCACGGTCATCGAGTCGGCCACGGTCGCGCACAGCAGGCTCTCCAGCGCGGACAGTGCGGCGATCGCCGCGGCCGCGGGGACCAGGGCCGTCAGCCCGGTGAGCGAGATGAACCCGGCGCTCGGTGCGGGTAGGCCAGGTGGTAGCTCGCCGATCCCTTCGACGGGCAGCCATAGTCCGGCGACGGTGGCCAGCACGATCGCGACGAGCGACCACGGCACCGCGGGGCGCCACCGCTGGGCGACCAGGATGAACGCCGCGACCAGCAGCGCCATCACCACCGGCGCCCATTGGGGCTGCGAGAGCCAGCGGCGGACTACATCGAGAGAGACCTGCCAGGTGTGCTCGAATCCGCCACCATCGACCCCGAACATCGCCGGCACCTGCTGGAGCGCTATCACCACCGCGATGCCCGCGGTGAACCCCTCGATCACCGGGACCGGCAGGTAGCGCACCAGCTTCCCGAGCCCGAGCCCGGCGGCGATCAGAAGCATGATCCCCGCCAGCAGCCCGGCCATCAGCACCCCGTCGGGGCCGAAGTCATGCATGATCGGCACCAGCACGATGGTCATCGCCCCGGTCGGCCCGGAGACCTGCAGGTTCGAGCCGCCGAACACTGCCGCGACGATGCCGGCGATCACGGCCGTCACGACCCCGGCCGACGCCCCCATCCCGGAGGACACCCCGAAGGCGAGCGCCAGCGGAAGCGCAACGACGGCGACTGTGACCCCCGCGACGAGGTCACCCTTCGGGTCGCGTTTGACCGCCTTCCAGTCCTCCCTGTCCGGCAGCAGAGCGACGGCACGATCCCTCGCTTCAATGAACATCTAGCCGTCTTCCGGGATCTGATCGGGATCGACCACCGGCGATTTGTGGTGACGCAGGACGGTGCGGTCGAGCGTGAGCGCAACATGTCCACGAAGCGGCCAGTCCGTGATGGAGTCGGCGAGGTAGAGCCATACGGCTCCCGGAACGGCCGATCGGATCAACCGCACGCGGCACCGGTGCATCGACGTTCCTGGAATGCTGACCACGTCGCCGACCTCGACGCGGCCGACGTTCACCGAAACTGTCCCAGCCTCGGTCATCTCGTCTCCGCCCGCGGTGTCAGGCATTGTCGAGGGCGTTCGCGATGCGGTGGTGGGCGGCCCAGATCTCCTCGAGCAGGCTGCCGAACCGTGCGAGATGCTCGGCTCGGGGGCCCATCTCCTGCTTCCAGCGGCTGGTGTCGATGGTGAGGACCCGGTGCGAGTTGGCCACGTCTGTGCTCCTGAGGTCGATCGGCGATGAGGAATCCATGACATGAAGATGTCTTCAAGTCGTGTATCTTAGCCCCACTGCCGATTTCCCGTTCGATGGAGGGCTCGATGAGCGTCCCGCTATACCAGGCCAAGGCCCAGTTCTTCCGCACTCTCGGCCATCCGGCGCGGATCCGCATCCTGGAGCTCCTCGCCGAGCGTGACCACGCCGTCCATGAACTGCTGGAACGGATCGCGATCGAGCCCAGCAACCTGTCCCAGCAGCTCTCGGTGCTGCGACGCACCTCGCTCGTGGCCTCTTACCGCCAAGGAAGCGAGGTGGTGTACTCCATCAGCATCCCCGAGGTCCGCGACCTCCTGGCCTCGGCACGCGCCATCCTGTTCAACCTCGCCGAGACCCGCAGCGAGTTCGAGGACGAGCTGACAGTCGCCGACGACTGACGCCGACCGCCCTTGCCGACAGCAACATCGAAGAGAGCCCGATGACCGACACACTGCCGCCATGCCCGGAATGTTCCGAGGCGTACTCCTACGAGCAGGGCGCCCTTCTCGTCTGCCCCATGTGCGGACACGAGTGGAACCCCCACGACACCGAGACCGCCGATGCCGCGCAGATCACCGACGCCTACGGCACCCCACTCGCCGATGGTGACTCCGTCACCGTGATCAAGGACCTCAAGGTCAAAGGCTCCTCCCTCGTCGTCAAGGTCGGAACCAAGGTCAAGAACATCCGCCTCGGCGACGGCTTCGGCGGTCACGACATCGACTGCAAGATCGACGGCATCGGCCCGATGCAGCTCAAGTCCGAGTACGTGAGGAAGAGCTGAGTGCACGTCGAGAAGGTCAAGAAGTACGTCGCATCCTCGCTGCTCTGCTCCGTCGTGATGCTGCACTCCCTGGCGATGGCCGCCATGGGCGCGACCGGCGCCGACAAGGGAGGCGCACGCCAGGGGCTCTTCGTGCTCTCGGTGCTCCTCGGCGCGATGGCCGTCGCCGGCGTACGCCTGATCAACAAGCGCTCCCTGGTCACGCCCTGGTTCCTTGTCGCCCCCGTGATCCCGAGCCTCGTCTACTACCTCGTGCTCTGGCGATAGGCCGGTGATCTAGCCGACCGCGTCCCCCGAGGCTGCGCGGAGCTGGGTGAGCAGCGCGGTCAGGCCGGGTACGTCCTCGATCCCGGGCTTCTCGAAGACCTCGCTGTTGAGCGAGATCGTGGCCGCCTCGACCGCCTCGCGCCCGGTGCCGGAGATGGCGGCGAGGACCACGCGACCGTCGTCGACGGAGCGGCTGCGGCGTACGAAGCCCTGCTTCTCCAGGCGAGCGACGGCGCTGGTCACCGAGGCCGGGTGGACCTGGAGGCGGGAGCCGAGCTTGGCCATCGGGAGCTGGCCGTCCTGGGTGAAGGAGAGGAGGCGGAGCACCTCGTAGCGGGCGAAGGAGAGGTCGTGGGGTCGCAGCGCGGCGTCGACGCGCTCCATCACGAGCTGGTGCACGCGCACGAGCGAGGTCACCAGCGCCATCCCGTCGGCGGCATCGGCCCAGCCGTGCGCGATCCACTGCCGTTTCGCCTCGCGGATCGGATCCATGCGGGCCAGCATCACACAAAGTGTTTGCGAGGTGTTTACGAAGGCGCGCCGAAAGTGCCGAGCAGGTTGAGGATCACGGCTACGCCGATGACGGTCGCGATCACCGAGAGCGTCACGACCAGGCCGACGGCGACGGAGAAGCCCGCCCCCTCGTGCCGCGCGCCGCGCTGCTGCAGCGCGTAGAGCCGGGCGACGCTGGTGATCAGCGTCCGCCCCTCCTCGGCGTCGAAACGGTACTGGTCCGTGTCGGGGACCGCCTCGGGGTCGTGCACGGTCCACACGCCCTGGTCGGTCTGCTCGTCATCGGCCTCGATGCGGCGTACGCCGGTCCGCTGCGTGTGCGGCACGTCGCCGAACCAGACGAGGCTGCGGGTGTCCTCGATGATCGCGTACGAGCTCCGGGTCGGCATCGAGACGTGGTAGGTGAAGACCCAGTTCAGCTTGGCGGCCACGAAAGCGGAGTGCCAGCGTTCGTCGGCCAGGTCGAGCTCCACGTCGAAACCGCGCGCCGTCTCGGTCGCCTTGTAGGGAGTTCCGTCGCACACGCGCGCGACATGGTCGAAGAAGGGCCTCGCATGAGGGGACACGTCTCAAGAGGTTATCTGGTCCGGGGACTCTGTGGGCTCACTCCGTGGCGTTGGGCGGCACGTCGATCTGGAAGTGGACCCGGCCACCGTCGACGTCGTCGACGGTGATGATCGCGTCGTACTTCTCGCCCTCGGAGGTGAGGACGCAGGTCATCTCGGTGCCGACCTTGCCCTCGAGATCACCGGGGCAGTCGAGATCCTCGGGGGTGACGCCGATGGCATTGGTGAGTTGCTCGGTCGCGATCCGCTCGACCGTCTTCTCCTGCACGTGGTCCTCGCTCGAGCCGCCGCAGGCCGTCAGGGACAGGCCCAGGAACAGGCCCAGCGGCAGCACGAGCAGGGCCGCGCCGGTCTTGGCGCCCGAGAAGGCGCGGGTGCGTGTCATGCGCACAGACTAGGGGTAGGCAAAGATCAGGCAGGCGTACGCCGCACCAGCACGGGCGCACCGACGCCAAAGGTCGCCGGCCCCGAAGGGCCGGCGGCCGGGCGGCGGAGCGGTCAGCCCACCGGAGTGAAGTCGCGCGCCCCGATGAACGCGGGCCGCGGACTGGGGGCAGAGAACGGCTCGACCGCGGTGTTCTCCACGCTGTTGAACACCAGGAACACGTTCGAGCGCGGGTAGGGCGTGATGTTGCCGTTGGAGCCGTGCATGCAGTTGCAGTCGAACATGACCGCGCTGCAGGCGGCGCCGGCCAGCACGTCGATCCCGTAGGTGTCGGCCATCTTCGTGACCGTCTCCTGGTCCGGGGTGCCGGCGCCCTGCATCACCAGCGAGGACTTGTAGTTGTCCTCAGGAGTGGCGCCACCGCACGAGACGTACGTCCGGTGCGTGCCGGGCATGATCATCAGCGGCCCGTTGAAGGAGTGGTTGTCGGTCAGCGAGATGGAGATGCTGGCGGTCCGCATCCGGGGCAGGCCGTCCTCGGCGTGCCAGGTCTCGAAGTCGGAGTGCCAGTAGAAGTCACCGCCGCCGAAGCCGGGCTTGAAGTTGATCCGGCTCTGGTGGATGTAGACGTCCGAGCCCAGGACCTGCCGGGCCCGGCCGACCACGCGCGGGTCGGCCGCCAG